>JBFYSG010000073.1:0-2846 GCA_041301835.1 Chloroflexota bacterium
CACTCGCGATGGACGCCAGGTCAAACTCGACATGACCTACGAGCGCATCCTGCAACTGGGGATCGCGGTACAGAAGGAGACCGGCAACCTGCTCCTGCCCGCCGCGCAGGAGATACTCCGCTCCGGTGGCGCGGTCGCCTTCGGCGAACACATCGCCCTCAGCATGCGCGGCTTCATCTCCGCCGGGGAGGTGCTGCCCTGGGAACAGGTGGAGAAGATCCGCCTGACCTCGACAGCCGATCTCAGCATCCAACGGCAGGGGACGCGCCTGCCCTGGAAACTGGTCATGCATCACCACATCGCCAATTTCCGCGTCTTTCACACCCTTTTGCATGAAGCCGTCAAGGGGACGCCTGCCGAACTCCGGTTGGAGGACCCCTTCGAACGCAGTCCGTCGCAGGACGAAGCACCTAGCGCCAATATAGGGACGGTCAGCGCCGCCATCGGCACGGATGTGCGTGACCTGCTGATGGATGGCTACACCATGCCCGAGATCCAGCGCGTTGTCCAAGGCGAGATCACCCTGGCGGAATTGAGACGGGCGGGACCGGCTTCCAAAAAATAGCAGGTCAGCCTGCCGCGAGATCGTAATCAAAACACTACACAGGAGAAGACGTCATGAAGAACAGGTGGTTCCTACCCATGTTGCTGAGTCTGTTCGTGGTCCTGGCGATCCCAGCCTGCACCCCGCAACCCGATGAACCGGACCTGCCCGTCCACCCGGCTCAGCCCACCCAGACCGCACGCCCTCCACTGGTCACAAAGACCAAGCCGGCTCTGCCGCCAAAACCGACCAGGGTGCTGCCCACCTTAACTTCGGCGGCGCCCGCCGCCCTCGCCACGCAGACCCCGAAGCCCGGAGCAGCAGTCCCCGATGGTGAAGTGGTGGGCACCTACGACCTTAACGAAAAGGGCGGGCTGGGGGTGATCCAGTATGCCTTCGCCACTGATTACGGCTACCAACTGGTGTTCTATTCGGGCGGCGGCATCATCTGGTACAACGATCAGGAAGCCGGGTTCGAAGCCACCTTCAGCACACCCTTCGATTACCTCGCCGGGAACAACATCACCACCCGCACCAGCGATTACAGCATCGTGGTGGCGGAATACTATCCCATGGAAAGCGGCGACGTGGTCCTGTGGGAGGTGCTCAACAGCGGCATCTCCCAGAAGGTCAAGGACCTGAACGAACCCGCACTCATCGTCACCAGCCTGGAGTTTTCACCGGACGGGAACCTGCTGGCGGTGGGTTACAACAACGGCGAGATCCGCCTCTTCGATACCGATGACGGCGCCCTGCTGGATTCCATCGTGGCGCATCACGACAGCGTGACCAGCCTGAAATTCTCCTACGACAACCGCTACCTGGTCTCCGAGTCCTGGTCGTTCGATCCGTTCACCTATGTCTTCGATGTCACCAGCGGCTCCCAGGTGGCAGTGCTCGCCACCGAGAGTTACGAACCCGGGGTCATCTCCTTCTCCACCGATGGCACCCTGGTCGCGGCGACCTCCTCGGATGGGACGCATATCTTCACCACCAGCAGCTGGCATGATACCGGGATGACCGTCCCCGGCGTGTGGGAGGGGAGATTCACCTGCGACGGTCAGATGCTCATGCTCTCGTACGGTGACGCCGTCACCGACTTCTATTCCATCGCCGACGGGCAGGAGGCCGGAACGGTCGAGCATGCCCCGCTTTACTGCCTGCATCGCTTCATGATGAAGGGCCTGGATTACGAAAATGTCTGGCAGCTGCTCTACCTGGAGGTTGACCAGACCCGCAACGTGGTCAACCTGGTCTCCTATACGCCCTGATGCCCGTCCCGCCCAAAAGGTATACCCATGGACCCTCCCGCATTGCGCGCCTGCGGGAGGGTCGCGGTTGCCATCCATGCACCGCCCCGGCGGGTCGGGTGAAGGCGCAGTATAATCCCAACAACCTGCCCGGCAAGGATGGAGTCTCCGATGAATGAGAACAAACCCCAAACCCTCATCTGCCCCTCCTGCGGCGCGCCGCTGGAGTTTGACGGTCGCAGTTCGGTCATCCAGTGCAAGTTCTGCAAGACCAGCGCCATCCTGCCCGGCGTACAGGCGGGGCGCGCTATGCCCCCGGCAGGCGCGTTGGAACAAATCCGCAGGCTGGCGCAGTCTGGCAACATGATCGAAGCCATCCGCCTGTTCCGCGAGCACACGGATCTGGGCTTGAAGGAAGCCAAGGAAGCCGTGGAAGCGCTGGCACACGGCGGCATGCTGGAGGCGGGTCAGGGTACCACCGGTCCGCTCTCCGCCGACGAGATCGGGCGGGTGCTGGAGCAGGTGCAGAACCTGCTGCGCGACGGCGACAAGATCTCAGCCATCCGCATCTATCGCGAAAGCGCGGATGTCAGCCTGACCAAAGCCAAAGACGTGGTCGAGCGGGTGGAAGCCGCCTTGAAAGGCATCCCCCTGCCCCCGCTGGTGGAGTGGGGCACACCCGCGGTGGTCAAACCGACCGCCACACCCCGGCAGCCGCGGCTGGGTCTATGGATCACGCTTTCCGTCCTGCTTTTCGTCGGCGGTCTGCTGGCGCTCGTTTTCTTCTCCGTCGGGGGACCTTTCAATTCCCTGCTGGTGCCCAGCGGTCCCGCCATCCTGCTGCCGGTGGAGGGCGGCTTAACGCAGGTTGGCGCGGTGTTCTACGAGGTCAATACCGAGGCGCGCCGCCTGGTTTTACTCGAAGCGCCGGATGGCAGCCTGCGCTGGAAATCCGAGCCCCTGCCGGGTGACGGGTTCGCCGATGCCCTTGCCGGGGACGCAAGCCTGATCTACCTTGCAGTCGATGACCAGTTGATGGCATTCCGGCGGGA
>JBFYSG010000075.1:0-2861 GCA_041301835.1 Chloroflexota bacterium
ACCCGCAGCAGCACCCCCTGCCCACGCCCAGCGGGAAGATCGAGATCTTCTCGCAGGCGCTGTACGACCTGGGCAAGCCCGACGAGATTCCCGCCATCCCCAAGTACATCCAGGAATGGGAGAGCCCATTCAGCGCCGACCCGACCGGCGCGCCTTATCCCCTGCAAGCCATCGGGCACCACCCCCTGGCGCGCGTGCATTCCACCCACGACAACCACGACTGGCTGGGCGAGGCATTCCCCCAGCGCGTCTTCATCAACCCGCTGGACGGAGCCGCGCGCGGCATACGCGACGGCGAGCTGGTGCGGGTCTTCAACGCCCGCGGCGCGCTGGTGCTGCCCTGCCGCATGACCGCGCGCATCCTGCCCGGCGTGGTCGACATTCCACAGGGCTCCTGGTGGCGCCCGGATGAACACGGCGAGGACCAGGGCGGCTGCATCAACGTGCTGACCAGCGAGCGCTGGACTCCCTTTGCCTTTGGCACCGCCCAGCACACCATCATGGTGCAGGTCGAAAAGGCAACCAACAGGCGCAAGCCAGGCTGGGTTGGAACCCTGCTGGCGCGGCGCAGCAGGAGGCGCAGGACCGCATGACCTACGCCTTCCGCCTGGATGCCGCCGCCTGCACCGGCTGTAAAGCCTGCCAGGTCGCCTGCAAGGATGAGAACGATCTGCCGACCGGCATGTTGTGGCGCCGGGTGTACGAGATCGGCGGAGGGTCGTGGGCGCGCTGCGGCGAGGCGTGGACGAACGATGTGTTCGCCTGGTCACTCTCCCTGGCGTGCAACCACTGCGTCCATCCGAAGTGCGCCGGGGTCTGCCCGACGGATGCCTACCTCGTCCGCCCGGACGGCATCGTCATCATCCAGGCGGAAAAATGCACCGGCTGCGGGTACTGCGCCTGGGCATGCCCCTACGATGCCCCGCAACTCGACCCCGGGATAGGCAGGATGACCAAGTGCCACCTGTGCGCGCACCGACTCGACCTCGGACTGCCCCCGGCGTGCGTGGCGGCGTGCCCGCTGCGCTGCCTGGAACTCATCCAGGTGGATGACGCCGAGCCGCAGGGCAGGGGCATGGCGCTGTGGCACCTGCCCGGGGAAGAGCATCCCTTTCCACTGCCCGCCTTCTCGCGCACCGAGCCCCACCTTCTGCTCCTGCCGCATCCGGCCTCCGGCAGGAGCGCCTCGGCGGCGCAGGTCAACAACCGAGAGGAGATAGCGCCCCTGGGGCGGCAGCCGGTACACCAGGAACTGCCCTTGCTGGCATTCAGCCTGCTGGCGCAGGGCGCGGCGGGCTTGATGGTGGTGGTCTTCCTGCTCGACCTCTGTCTCGGCTATACGCAATATACCGGGCTGACCCTGCCCCCCCTGCTGACCGTGGGCGGGCTGCTGACCGCCGCGCTTGCGGTTGCCTTCCTGCACCTGGGCACGCCCGGCAATGCCTGGCGCATGCTGGCGCACTTGCAGAAATCCTGGTTGAGCCGCGAGGTGCTGTGCCTGTCTGCCTTTGGCGTCACCTGGGCGCTGGCAGCCGGGCTGCGCCTGCTGGGGGTCGGCGCACCCGCCTGGAGCCTGGTCGCCGGCTTGAGCGCGCTGTGCGGGGCGGCGGTGATCCAATCCATGCACCAGATCTACCGCCTGCGCAGTGTGCCCGGCTGGAACACAGTGCGCACGCTGGCGGAATTCGTCCTCACCGCCCTGTCATTGGGCTGCCTGCTGACCGCGCTGCTGCTGCCTGTTCACGCGGTCCCGGCGCAGGTCATGCGCGTCTTGATCGCCGGGGCGTTGGCGGCTTTTTCAGGGAGCGCCCTGCTCTGCCTTGCCGCCACGGGCGGGAACAACCGGCGTCTCAGCCTGGTGCGCCTCGTTCTCGCGGGCTTGGGCATCGCTGCCTCCACCCTGCTGCTCCTGCTTCCTGCCCCTCCGCCCGGCGCCATGGCAGGGCTTTTCCTGCTGGCACTCATCGAGCAAGCCCTCGGGCGCTGGCTCTTTTACGACCGGCGCAAACCCAACCTTTAACCACACGGCGGGGACCCGCCCGCCTTCCAGATCGCGCTTCTTACCTGCTCGCGATCGGTCACCCAACCTGTAAATTCCTTATACTAATACTCTTGACATACTGTATGATATACAGTATAATGTCATCAATGGTGATCAAATGACAAACAACAGCCTCGATACTATTGTCCTTGAATTGCGCCGGGGTGTGCTGGTGCTGGCGGTGCTCTCCCAGTTGGAGCGCGAGCAGTACGGTTACTCGCTGATCAACGAACTCAAGGCGCACGATCTTGAGATCGACCAGGGCACGCTCTATCCCCTGCTGCGCCGGATGGAAAGCCAGGGTCTGCTGGAATCCAACTGGCGCATCGAATCCGACCGCCCGCGGCGCTACTATGTGCTCAGCGATGAAGGCAGGCAGTTGCTGCCCAGGCTGAAAGAAGAATGGACCGGCATCGTGTCCCGCATGGACAGGATGCTGAAATAACAAGGAGAGAAAAGCCATGGAAAATTACGACCTGATCGACCGTTATATTGCCGAGATAGGCAGGAATCTTCCCCGCAAGAACCGGCTGGACATCGAAGCCGAGATCCTCTCGGCGCTGGAGGACATCCTAGCGGAACGCAGCCGGCAGAGTGGTCAGCCCGTGGATGAGACCATGATCGTGGAGGCGCTCAAGGCGTACGGCGCACCCCGCAAGGTGGCGGCGTCTTACCATTCCGAGCAGTACCTGGTAAGCCCGCACATGTTCCCATCCTTCCTCTACGTGATGCAGGTGGTCCTGCCCATCCTGGCTGCGCTGGCGCTGGTGCGTATCGGGCTCAGCCTGGGCACCATCGAATTGACCTTCGAAGCCGTCTT
>JBFYSG010000082.1:0-18004 GCA_041301835.1 Chloroflexota bacterium
GTACTGTTTGAAATAATCCGCCGTGCCTTCGGGCGTGCGCGAGACTTCCAGCCAATGGGCGATGTGCTCTTCATCAAAGTAGTAGTTCAGCGGCAGTTCGGTCGGGTGCGCCCCAAAGGGCACCTCAATGACGGCATCCACCAGGTAGAAGGGGATGTTCGTGCGCCACGGCTGGCGCTGGATCTCGGCGTGGTCGATGACCGTTTCGGTGGTCAGGATGAGGCGGCGGGCGGCGCGCGCCAGTTCGAAATCCTCGATGGTGATGCCGTCGATCTGGGCATTGCCGTAGCAGTCACAGCGGTGCACATGGAACAGGGCGACATCCGGGTAACAGGCGGGCACCAGGGCGATGGGCTTGCCGCTCCAGGGGTCGTCGATGACGCGCGCCGAGGAGTGCTTGAGGGTATCGGTGCCCAGCATGGTGCGCACCGGCATGAAGGGCACGCCCATGGCGGCTGCCAGGAAACGCCACTGGAAACCTGCGTTGCTGATCTCGGCGCTGACCTGCACCTGCCCGCTTTCAACAGCGCGCCGCCCGCAGGGGGAGAGCCCGCGCAGTTCATGCCCGAAGGCATACGCCACCTCCACCCGGCTGACACAACCCCCGCCGATGAGGATGTCGATATCATGCACGGCGGTCTTGCCGCACATGGTCAGGTCGCGCCTGCCCTGGCGGACGATCTCGTAGATCAGCGCCATCGGCACGCGG
Source organism: Chloroflexota bacterium (assembly GCA_041301835.1). Classification (GTDB taxonomy): domain Bacteria; phylum Chloroflexota; class Anaerolineae; order Anaerolineales; family Villigracilaceae; genus UBA877. The sequence goes on from JBFYSG010000082.1 coordinate 710, forward strand.
ATGTGACCGAAGCCCCCCACCGCGACCAGGCTGCCGTCTGCCACGAACTTGCGCACCGCTTCAGGGACGGTCGTGCGCTTGTCCGTCATGGCGCGCGGCTTGTTCTCCCTGATCCATTGGCGGTTCTCATCGGGGTCATGCCAGCCGATGAGTTCGCCGTCGTTCCGCACGGGATCACGCATTACCACCTCCCCGGCAAAACACAGCGGACTCCCCGGCATGCCGGGGAGTCCGGCACTGGCGGTTCAGTCCACCACGTTGAAGTAGATGTCGGTCGGTTTCAGTTTGGCGTTGCGCAGGAAGCGCCCCTTGACCTTCCTGCCGATCCAGTTGATGTCGGCAGCCTCGGGGTCCTCACCCACCAGGCGCCCGAGGAAGAGCGTATCGCAGCCCTCGAACTCCACCAGGATGAGCGTGAAGGGGCACTGCGGCAGGAATGCTTCGGATCCGAAATGACAGACCGTGAAGGCGTGGATCCTGCCCTCCGGCTTGATCTCGACCCATTCCGTCTCGGCGCCGGAATACATGTCGTGCCCGCGCGGGTTGGCGTAGGTGTAGCCGCTCTTCGGCTCACGGCAGACGATGAAGCGCCCGTTGGCGAGAGCGGCAAAGAAGGGTGAATCCTGCCCGTAGGAGTAGTTGTAATCGATCGCATAGGGCTGGCGGGTGACGATCGGTGACATCTGTTTGAGCGAGGAGAGGTCATCGCCGGTCGGGAAGGGCACGCTGTACACGATGGTGCCTTCCAGGTTGTCCTCGATGCGCTTGGGGAATGTTTTCTTGGTCATGGCTGGCTCCTATTTCTCCTGTTCCAGGATGCTGACCGTCACATACGTGCCCGTTCCGGCATGCGAGTGGATCGCGCCGCGGCGGGCCTTGGGAACCTGCAGAGCCGGGTCGCCGAAATGCTTGTTGATCGTGCCCTGCAGCTGCCACAGGGCAAAGACCGCCTGCATCAGCCCGGTGGCGCCGACCGGATGCCCGCAGGCGATGAGACCGCCGGAGGGGTTGACCGGGCAGACCGGCTTTTGCGGCAGTTTCATGCCGTAATCGATGCCCGGCATGAAGGTCTGACCGCTGGTTGCGAAGGGTCCGCCCTGACCGTAGCGGCACAAGCCCATGTCCTCGTAGGTCTGCACCTCGGAGGAGGTGTAGGCGTCGTGCAGTTCCACGAAGTCGATCTCCTTGAGCGGCTCGGTGATGCCGGCGTGCTGGTATGCCTGGCGCGAAGCCATGCGCCCGGCGCGGAAGGAATGCACGCCGGGGTAGCGGAAGCCCTTGTCCCACAGCCCCTGGTAATACTTGCGGGCATCCTCGTTCATCTCGTTGGGCAGGGCATTGTATTTGTAGAAATCCTCGTAGGACTGGTGCGGACGGTCTGCCATGCGCATGGCGTCGGTGCCGCGCCCGATGCCGGTGACGCGCACGCGCGGCAGGCGGCGCCCGGCGGCTTTTTCCAGTTTTGCCAGCCCTTCTTCCGAGCACAGGACGGTTGCCGCCGCGCCGTCGCTCATCACGCAGATATCCAGCCGCGTCAGGGGCCAGGCGACCATGGGCGAGGAACGCACGTCCGCCACCGTCAGGCGCTGGCGCTTCTGGGCATATGGGTTGTGATAGGCGTTGATGTGGTTCTTGACCGAGACATGCGCCAGTTGTTCCACCGTCGTGCCGAACTCCGCCATGTGACGGGTGACCATCATGGCGTAATAACCGGAGTAAAAGCCGCCGACGGGGTAATCGAAGGAGACATCCGAAGCCAGGGCGATAAACTCGTTGCCCTTCCAGGTCTCCACGTGGCTCATGTGCTCGAAGCCGTACGCCAGGCAGATATCCATGTAGCCGGAGGCAACCGCCTTCCAGCCTTCCTGGAAACAGATGCCGCCGGTGGCGCCGCCGCCCTCCACGCGGTGCGAGGGCTTGGGGCACATGCCGAGGTAATCCTGCGCCATGATGCCCGCCATCAACTGGCGGCTGAAGTGATCGGAAAAGTAGGATGCCACCGTGCCATCCACCAGTTCAAAGAACTGCGGGTGGTCGATCCCCAAGTCTGCCAGGGCGTAATCGTACGCCTCCTTCACCAGTCCCTGGAAGGTCTTGTCGGGGCGGGCTTTGACGAACCGGGATACACCCCCCGAAACCACATAGACGGGTCGCATAGACGTGCCTCCTTTTATCCTTTGACAGTTTCCGGCGCGCCGCCGGGTTGTTAGGAACCGCGCTTTACGCCTGGTTGATGTTCTTCAACACCTCCCGGGCAACGATCATGCGCTGGATCTCGTTGGTGCCCTCATAGATGGATGCCACGCGCACATCGCGGGCGTAGCGCTCAAGCGGGAATTCCCGCGAATAGCCATAGCCGCCCATCATCTGCATGGCGGCATAACAGGCGCGGTTGGCAGCCTCGGTGGCGTACATCTTTGCCATGGAAGCCTCGCGCGTGAAGCTCTGCCCCTGGTCGGCTCGGAAGGCGGCTTGCATCAAGAGCAGGCGGGCGGCTTCCAACTCGGTGTAGGAATCGGCGATCATCCACTGCACGCCTTCGAACTTGACGATCTCCTGGTTGAACTGCACGCGCGTGCTGGCGTAGCGGGTGGCGTAATCCATCGCCGCCAGCCCGACCCCCAGCGCCAGGGAACCGATGCCCACCCGCCCGCCGATCAGTTCCACCACCGCCGTGCGCAGACCATCGTTCGGTTTGCCCATCAGGGCGTCCTTCGGGATGCGGCAGTCTTCGAAGATGACCTCGTTGGTCGAGGAGGCGTGCTGACCCATCTTCTCCTCCGCCCTGCCGATGATCAAGCCCCTGGCGCCCGCCTCCACCAGGAAACAACTGATGCCCTTGCCCTTCGGGGCGTTCTTGTCGGTCACCGCCCAGGCGACAAAGACCCCGGCGTACGGCGCGCTGGTTATGAAGCGCTTGGTGCCGTTCAGGACCCATTCATCCCCGTCCAGCACCGCGCTGGCGGTCATGGAAGCCGGGTCCGAGCCTGCCCCCGGTTCGGTCAGGGCAAAGCTGCCGGCGGCATACTCACCGGAACACAGCCGCGGGATATAGGTCATCTTCTGGGCTTCCGAGCCGACCGCCTGGATGACATCGCAGACCAGGTTGTTGACCGAAACGGTCACGGCGGTGGAGGCGCAAGCCCGGGCGATCTCGGTGATGGCGAGGCTAAACGCCAGCATGCCCGCCTGCGAGCCGCCGTATTCGGCGCGGATGTTCAGCCCCATGAAGCCCAATTCTGCCAGTTTCTTCAGGTTGCCCAGGAAAGCCGGGGCATCGCCCTCGCGGTCAAGCCGGGCGGCGATCGGTTCCAGTTCGGCGCGGGCAAAATCGCGCGCCGTCTGCTGGATCAGTTTTTGTTCTTCGTTGAGTTCCAAATTCATTCCAGGGATCCCTTTCAAGCGGTTTTATTTTGCCAGCCGGGCGGTCAGGGCAGGCACGAACTGCAGCAGGTCTGCCACGATGAGCACGTTCGCCACCTCGCCGATGGGTGCCTCGCGGTCCTTGTTGATGGCAACGATGAAATCGGAGCGCTTCATCCCGGCAATGTGCTGGATGGAGCCGGAGATGCCGCAGGCGACATACAGGCGGGGCGCCACGGTCTGCCCGCTGGAGCCCACCTGGCGGGTATGCTCGATCCAACCGGCATCCACCACCGGGCGGGTGGCGCCCAGTTCGCCGCCCAGCGCCCTGGCGAGGGCAGCGACGATTTCCACGTTCTCCTTCTTCCCCACGCCGCGCCCCGCGCTGACGATCACCTCGGCTTTTGCCAGGTCCACGTCCTTCTTTTCGGCGGCTTCGTACCCCAGGAATTCCATCCGGGCGGGGACCTCCGGCAGGTCAAGCGCCTCGATCTGCGGCGTGCCGCGCCCTTCACCCTGGTAGGTGAACGCGCCCGCCTGCAGGGTCAGGACCACCTGGGCGGTGTTCGGCTTAAGCAGGCGGCGCATCTTGGCATTGCAGGCGGGCACCTCGTAGCCGCCCTCGGCGAGGGCAACCACCTCCGAGACCTGGGCAGCCTGCAGCGCGGCGGCAATGCGCGGCGCCAGGTCCCAACCGGAGGCAGAGTGCAGCAGGACGATGCAGTCGGGCTGTTCGCGGCGCACGGCTTCCAGGATGAGCGCTTTGTGCCCCTCGGGGTTGTACTCCCCCCAGCGGGCAGAGTCAGCCTGGTAGACTTTGCCGTCGAAATCGGGCGTCCCCGTTCCGATCAGCACCAGGGCAGGCTGGGCGCCCAGGCGGCTGGCAAAGGCGACCAGTTCATAGGTGGAGTCGAGCAGCTTCCCCTGGCGGTATTCGCAGATGCACAAGGCTTTCATGGTCTCTCCCGTTTCCTTAACGCAGCACCGTGGTCTTTTCCTTCAGGATCGCCACCAGTTTATCGGCAAGTTCGTTGACCTCGCCTTCCAGCAGCAGACCCTGCCCCTTTCGGGCGGGCGGGTGGATGCCTGCCACCGTCACCAGGCTCGCGACCGCGGGCAGATCGGCGACCGGCACGCTGAGAAGTTCCTTCTGGCGCGCCTTCATGATGTTAGGCAGGGTCGGGTAACGCGGCGTGTTCAAGCCCAACTGGCAGCTAACCACCGCCGGCAGTTTGAAACGGACGATGCCGCGCAGTCCACCCTCCAGTTCGCGCCGGGCGGTTACCAGGTCGCCTTCGAGTTCAAAGGTCACCAGCGTGGTCGCGCAGGCATACCCCAGCAGTTCGGCGAGCAGGACGCTTACCTGCGCCGAGCCGCGGTCCTGCGACATCATACCGGTGAAGACCAGGTCGAAATGCTTGTCGGCGGCAAAGGCGGCGATGAGCGACGCCACCTGCCAGGGGTCTTTCTGCTGGGGCAGGTCGTCCTGGATGTGGACGCCGCGGTCGCCGCCCATCGCCAGCCCCTTCTTGATGGCTTCCACCACGCGCCCGGGTCCGATGGACAGGATGGTGATATCCGCCGCGCCCCCCAACTGCTCCTTGAGGCGCACCGCTTGCTCGACCGCGAACTCGTCGTACTCGTTCAGGCGGAAAGCCAGGTCGCGCTCATCCACCCACGTGCCCGCCGGGTCCACCTTGAAGCGTGATTCCATGTCGGGCACGTGCTTGATGCAAACCAGTATCTTCATGCTGTCTCTCCTGAGGTCAGATCCAGGTCGGTTCGGTGTAGGTGCCGAAGACTTCCTTCATCACGCCCACGATCTCACCCAGCGTGGCATAGGCGCGCACACAATCCAGCAGGTGCGGCATGGTATTTTCGCTGCCCTGGCAGGCGAGGCGCAGGCGGTCGAGCGCCTGCCCGGCGCGCCCGTTGTCGCGGTCCCGGCGCAGCGCCTCCAGCCGCGCCACCTGGCGGTTGTACCCGGCAGGGTCCATCGCCAGCAGGGGGATGGTGAGGGGCTGTTCGTCCACGAACTCGTTGACCGCCACGATGGTGCGGACATGCTCATCGATCTCGCGCTGGTAGGTATAGGCGGCGTCGGCGATCTCGCCCTGGAAGAATCCCCGGGCGATGGCAGGCAGCACTCCACCCTGGTCCTCGATGCGCTGGAAGTAGCGCTGCGCCTGGGCTTCCAGGCTGTTGGTGAGCGCTTCGACAAAGTACGAGCCGCCGAGCGGATCGATGGTGTTGGCGGCGCCGGATTCATTGGCGATGATCTGCTGGGTGCGCAGGGCAACCCGCACCGCCTGTTCCGAGGGCAGCGCCAGGGCTTCGTCCATCGAGTTGGTGTGCAGCGACTGCGTGCCGCCGAGCACCGCCGCCAGCGCCTGGATGGCAACGCGCACGACGTTGTTCTCGGGCTGCTGGGCGGTGAGGGTCATGCCCGCCGTCTGGGTGTGGAAGCGCATCAGCCACGAGCGCGGGTCCTTTGCCCCAAAGGTGGTGCGCATGGTGCGCGCCCAGATGCGCCGGGCGGCGCGGTACTTGGCGATCTCCTCGAAGAAGTCGTTGTGGGCATTGAAGAAGAACGACAGGCGCGGGGCGAACTCGTCCACATCCATGCCGCGGGCGATGCCCCAGCGCACATATTCCATGCCGTCCGCCAGGGTGAAGGCAAGTTCCTGGGCGGCGGTGCTGCCCGCCTCGCGGATGTGGTAACCGGAGATGGAGATGGTGTTCCACTGCGGTACATGCTGCGAGCCGAACTCCATCGTATCCACCACCAGGCGCATCGACGGCTCTGGCGGGAAGATGTACTCCTTCTGGGCGATGTATTCCTTGAGGATATCGTTCTGCAGGGTGCCGCGCAGTTGCGCCGGGGTGGCGCCCTGCTTCTCTGCCACGGCAATGTACATCGCCCACAGGATGGCGGCGGGCGAATTGATGGTCATCGAGGTGGAGACCTTTGCCAGCGGGATCCCCGCCAGCAGGATCTCCATATCCGCCAGCGAACTGACCGCCACCCCGCACTTGCCGAACTCCCCGGCGGCTTGGGGGGCATCACTGTCGTAACCCATCAGCGTGGGCAGGTCGAAGGCGATGGAAAGACCGCCGCCGCCCTGCGCCAGCAGGTACTTGTAGCGGGTGTTGGATTCTTCCGCCGAGCCGAAACCGGCGAACTGGCGCATCGTCCACAGGCGCCCGCGCTGACCGGAGGCGTGCACGGCGCGCGTGTAGGGGTATTCGCCCGGCAAGCCCAGGTCTGCCAGGTAATCGAATCCATCCAGGTCGAGCGGGGTGTAGAGGCGGTTGATCTCCTGCGAGGAGGCGGTGATGAATTTCTGCCGGCGCTCGGGGGTGCGCTGCAGGGTCTCCTTCAGCGTGGTCTGCTCCCACTCGGACAGGGCACGGCGCAGGTCAGCCGGTTTTTTCTTTTCAGCCATGCGGTACTCCTGGTAAGGCGGGTTTCCCGTTCATAAGACCAGTTCCTCCTGCGCCGCTTCCGGCACGAAGGTCTGGCGGGTTTCCTCCCAGCGGACACGCGAGGCCGCGTAGCGCGGATCGTGCACGTAGTAGACCCAGGCGCCGTCCTGCGCCGCCGATTGCAGCAGCGCATTCTTTTCGTTGATCAGCATTTCGGGATAGCGGTCGTAGCCCATGGTGATGGGCAGGTGGAGCCAGGCGCTGCCGGGGATCAGGTCGGAGGGAAAGACCAGGCGCCCGCCGGGGTAACGCAGGTCGGCGCACAGCAAGCCCGGTGTGTGCCCCTCGCTGGGGAAGAATCCCAGCTGCAGGTCGTTGAAGGAGAAGGTCTCGCCCGGCTTGACCAGCACCAGGCGTTGGCTTGCCTCCATCTGCTTGTGCAGGGAGGGGATGAAGGATGCCCGGTCGCGGGCGTGCGGGTGGGTGGCGCGCTCCCAGGCTTGTTCGCCGACATGGTAGCGGGCGTTGGGAAAGAGCAGTCCAGGCTCGCCGCCCTCCTGCCAGGCATCCAGCAGTCCGCCGGCGTGGTCGAAGTGCATATGCGAGATGAAGATGTGGGTGACATCCTTCTGGTCCACCCCGCGCTGGGCGAGCGACTCGAGCAGGACGTGCTGCGCCTGCTCCACGCCGTAACGCGCCTTGAAGCCCGGGTCCAGGTAGGCGCCGATGCCGGCTTCGAAGAGCAGGGTCGCATCCCCGCTGCGGACCAGCAGGGCGCGCGTCGCCAGTTTGATGCGGTTCTGTTCGTCGGCGGGCATCCAGCGCTCCCAGAGCGCCTTGGGGGCGTTGCCGAACATCGCCCCGCCGTCCAAGCGGTAGTCATTACCGAGCACGCTGGTGATCTGGATGGTCACGGCGCGATCCTTTCCACCAGGACCTCTGCCAGGTCGCGCACCTTTAGTTTGCCTTCCATGCCGCCGGTCTTGATCCCGTCCTCGAACATGGTCAGGCAGAAGGGACAGTTGGATACCATCAGGGGCACGCCGACCTCCTGCGCCATCTTCACGCGCTCCACGTTGATGCGCTTGCCCAGTTTTTCCTCCGCCAGCACCCGCCCACCGCCCCCGCCGCAGCAGAAGGAGTCCGTGCGGGTGCGCGCCATCTCGTGCAGGCGTCCGCCGGCAAGACTCAAGGCGTGGCGCGGCTGGTCGAAGATATCCTTGTACCTGCCCAGGTAGCAGGAGTCATGGTAGGTGAAGTCGAACGCCTGCGGGGCGAGTTTCAATTTCCCCTCCCGCAGCAAGCGCTCCAGGAAGACGGTGTAGTGCTCCACATCCAATTCCAGCCCCATGGTGCGGTAATCGCGCTCGAGGGTATTGTAGCAATGCGGGCAGGTGGTGACGACTCGCGCCGCGCCGAATGCCTTGATCTGCTTGATGTTCTCAGCGGCGAGCATCTGGTACAGATATTCATTACCCAGTTTGCGCAGCGGCTCACCGCAGCATTTTTCGTCCTTGCCCAAAATGCCCACCTTCACCCCGGCATGGTTGCACAGGCGGACGAAGTTCTGCGCCACCGCCTGGTTGCGCTTGTCAAAGGAGGCGTAACAACCGGCGAAATAGAGCACATCCGGCTTGGTGCCATCGCCCGGGCGGCAGACTTCCCGCCCCTGCGCCCAGTCGCCGCGGCTGGCGTACGCCAGCCCGAAGGGATTGCCGTTGACCTCGGTATTGCTGACAGCGGTCATCACCTCGCCGCCGGGGAATTCGCCCAGCATCAGCACCAGGTGGCGGCGCATCTCCAGGATCTTGTTGACGTGCTCGATATCCGCCGGGCAGATCTGCTGGCAGGCATAACAGGTGGTGCAAGCCCACAGGGCATCGCGGCTGACCGTCTCGATCAGGCTGGCGGTCGGGTTCTTGAAGGCGACCTCCCCGATCTGCTGGACGACCTTCATCGGCGAGAGCGGTTTGTCGGTCGTCCAGGCGGGACAGCGATCCTGGCAGCGCTTGCAGGCGGTGCAGGCATCGGCGTCGAAGATGTCCTTCCAGGTCAGGTCTGCCAGCGCGGCGGCGCCGAAGTGGTCGACATCCGCCGCATCCAGGTTGATGGTCTCGATGCTGCCCCTGGGGCGCAGGTCGGCGAAGAGGTAATTGGCGGGGGTGGTCAGCAGGTGGCGGAACTTGGTGAATGGGATCAGGGCGATGAGCGTCATCACCAGGAAGAAATGCGTCCACCATCCGAAGACGTGCACATCCCGCAGGACCTCCTCGCCCAGCCCAGCCATCAGGCGGGCAAAGAGCGCGCCCACCGGCGAGAGCAGAACCAGGTCCGGGCGGGCTTCCAGTTCGGTGACCGCCACGCGCGCCCCTTCGATGATGAAACCGGTCAGCAGGATGACCGCCAGCAGGGTGAGGATGAGATGGTCTTCGCGCGTGGTCTGCAAGCCTTTGGGCTTGTACAGGTAGCGCCGCACGATGAAGGCGCACAGCATGACGAAGGCGACAAAGCCCGCCAGGTCGAGCGTGACCGAGAACACCTGGTAGAAGGTGCCCTTGAGGAACTCAAAGTCGAACAGCGGGCGGGTGATATCCACCTGCACCAGCACCAGCAGGGTGCCGAGGAAGAGCAGCAGGATGCCCCAGAACTGCAGGGCGTGGGCGATGCCCGGGGCTTTGACCAGCATGACGCGTAATTGCCCGAAGCCGCGCTGCACCACCCGCCACAGGCGGCGGGGAAGTTGGTCCAGCCGGTTCAGGCGCTTGCCCTGGCGGTAGATGCGCGCCCGCCGCAGGAAGCCGTAGATAAGGATGGCAAAGGTGAGGGCGGCGAAGATGTACATGGGCAGGGTGACCCCGTGCCCGACATTCCAATAGAACTCCCTGGTGATCTCCATGGGAACGCTCCTCCATCCCGGGCAGGCGCCCGGCGGGTGTCAGGACAGCAGTGCGCGCGAGATCACAAGCCGCTGGATCTCGCTGGTGCCTTCGTAGATCTCGGTGATCTTGGCATCGCGGTACATACGCTCCACCTCGTACTCGCTGATGTAGCCGTAGCCGCCGAAGATCTGCAGCGCCTCCTTCGTGACGAAGGTGGCGGTCTCAGAAGCGTGCAATTTGCAGACCGCCGACTCGGTGGCGTAGGGTTTCTTGTTCTCCTTCAGCCAGGCAGATTGGTAAATGAGCAGCCGGCTGGAGACGATGCGCATGTACATATCCGCCAGTTTGAACTGGATCGCCTGGAACTCGCTGATGGCGCGCCCGAACTGCTTGCGCTCGCGGGCGTACGCCAGGGCACGCTCATAGGCGCCGGCGGCAATGCCCAGCGCCTGCGCCCCGACCCCGATGCGCCCGCCGTTCAGGGTTTCCATGGCGATCTTGAAGCCCTGCCCCTCGGTGCCCAGCAGGTTGGCGGCGGGCAGGCGCAGGTCGTTCAACGCGAAGGTGCTGGTGTACGTGCCGCGGATGCCCAATTTGCTCTCGTTGCGCAGCAGTTCCACCCCGGGCGACGCCAGGTCGACGATGAAGGCGGAGATACCCTTGTGCTTCAACTCCCGGTCCATGGAGGCGAGCAGGATGCCGGTGCCCAGGAACCCGCCGTTGGTGACGAATATCTTGTTGCCGGTGATGACGAACTCATCGCCATCCTTGTGATACACGGTCGCCAACCCCGCCGGGTCGCTGCCGGCATCCGATTCGGTCAGCAGGATGCAACCGATCTTCTCGCCGCGCGCCAGCGGGGGCAGGTATTTCTGTTTCTGCGCCTCCGAGCCGAACTGCAGGATCGGGTCGCATGCCAGCGAGGTGTGGGCGGAGATGAGGATGCCGGTCGAGGCGCAGGCTTTCGAGACCTCCTCCACCACGATGGCATAGGAGAGGATATCCAGCCCGGCGCCGCCGTATGCCTCGGGCAGGTAACTGCCCAGCAAACCCATGCCTGCCAGTTTTTTCACCAGTTCATCCGGGATGGCGTGCTGTTCATCGATCTGCATGGCAAGCGGCTTGACTTCCTTCACCACGAAATCACGCACGCTGTCCTGCAATACCTTGTGGTCCTGGCTCAATTCGAAATCCATGCGAGCACTCCTTCCGGGGCGCGAGGCGCCCGGACGCTTAATTGCCCTTGAATTCAGCCTTGCGCTTCTGCACGAAGGCTTGCATGCCCTCTTTTTGATCCCCACTGGAGAAGAGTGTGGCAAAGAGCGAACTTTCGTAGCGCAGCCCGTCCTCCTTTGCCATGTTCAAGCCGCTGGTGATGGCATCCTTGGCGCTCCCCACGGCGAGGCTGCCGTTGCGGGCAATGGTGCGGGCGATCTCCATCACGCCGTCGCGCAATCCTTCCGGCGGGAAGACGGCGTTCACCAGCCCCCATTCCAGGGCTTGTTCGGCGGTGAGGGTTTTGCCGCTGAAGATGAGTTCACGCGCCTTGTTGGGACCCAGCAGGCGCGGCAGGTTCTGGGTGCCGCCGAAACCGGGTATCACCCCCAGGGTCACCTCCGGCAAGCCCATGCGGGCTTTCGCCGAGGCGTAGATGAAATCGCACGCCAGGGCAAGTTCCAGCCCGCCGCCCAGGGCGTAGCCGTTGACCGCCGCCACGATCGGCTTGGGCATCTTTTCCATCAACTGGATCAGGTGCTGACCCCGGCGGGCAAAGGCACGCGCCTGCAGGGGAGGCATGTCTGCCATCTCCTTGATGTCTCCCCCCGCCACGAAGGCTTTTTCGCCCGCGCCGGTGAGCACGATCACCTTCACCGCCGGGTCGGCTTCCAGTTCGCCCAGGCGCTGTACCAGCGCGGTCACCACCTCCGAGTTCAGGGCATTCAGGCTGTCGGGGCGGTTGATCGTCAACCAGCCGATGCCCTCGTTCACCTCCAACAGGACGAAGTCATTGCTCATCACGGCTCCTTTTCATGCCCGGTTGCGCGCGGCAGGCACGCCGCGCTCTAGTAGGTGTAGAACCCGCGCCCGGTCTTCTTGCCGAGATGACCGGCGTTGACCATCTGCACCAGCAGCGGGCAGGGTCGGAACTTGGGGTCCTTGAAACCCTCGTGCAGGACGTTGATGATTGCCAGGGTGGTATCCAGCCCGATCAGGTCTGCCAGCGCCAGCGGTCCCATGGGATGGTTGGTGCCCAGTTTCATGCCCTTGTCGATATCCTCGGCGGAGGCAACACCCTCGAACAGGGCGAAGATCGCCTCGTTGATCATTGGCATGAGCACGCGGTTGACGATGAAGCCGGGGTAATCCTGCGCCACCGCCATCACTTTGCCCAGTTCCTGCACCAGGCTGGCGGTCACCTGGAAGGTCTCCTCGCTGGTGGCAAGCCCGCGGATGACCTCCACCAGCTGCATGACCGGCACCGGGTTCATGAAGTGCATCCCGATGACCTTGTCGGGGCGGCGGGTGACCGCGGCGAGGCGCGTGATGGAGATGGAGGAGGTGTTGGATGCCAGGATGGCATCCGCCTTGACGCTCCCGTCCAACTGGCGGAAGAGGTCAAACTTGAGCGCCTCGTTCTCGCTGGCTGCCTCCACCACCAGGTCGCAGTCGGCGAGATCTGCCACGCTCTTGACCGCCCGGATGCGCCCCAATATCCCGGGGATGCTTTCGGCAGGGATGAGTTCCTTCTTTGCCTGGCGCTCCAGGTTCTGGCTGATGGTCTTGAGCGCTTTTTCGACCTGCGCCTCCGAGATATCGTACAACAGCACCGGGTGCTCTTTCTGTGCGAAGACGTGGGCGATCCCGTTGCCCATCTGCCCGGCGCCTAGAACTCCAACCGTCTTGACCATGGGTTTCTCCTTTATTTAATTAGGCTAAAAACAAAAGTGTGGGTGCTGACCACACTTTTGTCCTGTTGGATCTAGATGTTCTCGAAGATGGCGGCTACCGCTTCGCCGCCGCCGATGCACAGGGCGGCAAGACCGTAACGCGCCTTGCGCACGTTCATTTCGCGCACCAGCGTGGCGGTCAGCCTGCCTCCGCTGGCGCCAATGGGATGACCCAGTGCCACCGCGCCGCCGTTGACGTTGACCTTCTCCACGTCCAGTTTCAAGTCGTTGATGGCGATCAGCGCCACCGCCGAGAAGGCTTCGTTGATCTCGAACAGGTCGATGTCCTGCAGTTTCAGACCCGCCCGGGCGCAGACCTTCTCGATCGCCCCGACCGGCGCTTCGGGGAAGTTATCGGGCGGCAGGCTGTTGGTGGCGTACGCCACCAGGCGGGCGCGTGCCTTCAGGTTGTGCTGCTTCAGCGCGTCCTTGCCTGCCAGCAGGGTCAGGGCGGCTCCGTCGTTGATGGTCGAGGCGTTCCCCGCCGTGATGGTGCCCTCCTTGGTGAACGCCGGGCGCAGCGCCTTCAACTTGTCAAAATCCACCTTGAAGGGTTCCTCGTCCTCGCTGACGATCTCCTCGCCCTTGCGGCTCTTCTTGACCACCGGCACGATCTCATCCTTGAAGATGCCATCCTTGACCGCCTTCTGCGCCCGCTGGTACGAGCGGATGGCGTACTCGTCCTGCACCTCGCGGCTCAAGCCGTGGCGGGCGGTGGCGGCTTCGGCGACCTCGCCCATGTGCTTGCCGCTGTAGGGGTCCTGCAAGCCGTCATAGACCATCATGTCCAACAGTTCGCCGTGCCCCATGCGGAAGCCGTAGCGCGCCTTCTTGAGGAAGTAGGGCGCCAGCGACATGTTCTCCATCCCGCCCGCGACCACCAGGTCGGAATCGCCCAGGGAGATGGAGCCTGCCGCAAGCATGATGGCTTTCAAGCCGCTGCCGCAGACCTTGTGGATGGTCATGGCGGGCACGCTGTCGGGGTAACCGGCATAGCGCATCGCCTGGCGCGCCGGAGCCTGCCCGACGCCACCCATCAGCACCTGCCCGATGATGACCTCGCCCACCAGCGCCGGGTCCAGGGCGGTTCTTTCCACCAGCGCCCGCATCACCGGTTCCGCCAGGTGCGGGGCGTCCACTTCCGACAATGCCCCGCCGAAGGAGCCGAACGGGGTTCGCAACGACTCGACCACATAGATATCCTTCATGGTATCCTCCAGACAGGCTGATGTAATAGAAAAAGACCAGGCATGGCTTTACGCCCGGGTGACGTGGAAAAACAAGCGGTGTAGCAGGGGGTGCTGGCGCGGCAACGATGGGTCCAACATAGTCATCTGCTCCAAACTTATTATACAACACTCTCCAAACGGTATAATGCGGGCATGGCATCCTGGATCGTCCACCTGCGTCTTGCCGAGCACCTGCTGGGCTGCCTGCCCCAACTGCAACCGGAAGCGTTCGCCGTCGGCAACATCGCGCCCGATTCAGGCATCCCGGACGAGAAATGGGAGACCTTCGACCCGCCCCCGGAAGTGACCCATTTTGGGGATTTCCCGGGCGCCGGGCGCAAACTGGCAGACCTGGAATTCTTCCGCCGCCACCTGCTGCCCCTGCGCGCCACGGACGGGACGGAGAACCTTTCGTTCCGCCTGGGCTATTTCTTCCACCTGCTGGCGGATAACCTGTGGAGCGCCCGCATCGCCGTCCCAACGCACGAGCGCTTTGCGGCGGAGTTCGCCGCCGACCGCGACTTCATCTGGGAGGTCAAGAAGGATTGGTACGGGCTGGATTTCATCTACGTCCGCGACCACCCGGACTGCCTCTTCTGGCGCACCTTCCTGCAGGCGCGCGCCTGCCGCGGCGACCTGGATTTCCTGCCGCTGGAGGCGGTGCGCCAGCGGGTGGCTTATATCCAGGAATATTATCAACGCCGGGATGAAAAGATCCAGGCATTGTATGCCCGCCCTTACATCTACCTTACCCAGGCGGAGATGGACGCCTTCGTGGATGAAACCAGCCGGCGCTTATTCCGTATTTATGAACAGGTATGGGTCCAGGCTCTCCCAACCGGGGAGAGGCTATCCGCCATCGACCTGGATCTCGACTGAACTGCACCCCGGAAAGCGCCGCAATCCGGGTACAATTGTCCCAGTGCACCACCCAGGAGAGCCCAAATGGCAAATAAACGCGACCTTATTAACTCACAGAACACCGGATTCTTCCAGGATCTCGTCCAGCGCATCAAGTTGATCGGGAAATTGATGGGCGACAAGCGCATCAATTTCTTCCTGAAGATCCTGCCCGTGGCATCGCTGGTCTACCTGGTCGCCCCGATCGACCTCGCCCCCGGGCTTGCCCTGCCGGTCATCGGCGCCCTGGATGACGCCGCCATCCTGTGGCTGGGCACCACGCTCTTCGTCTCGCTGTGCCCGGAGGAGATCGTCCAGGAGCACATGGGGGGACTGGAGAAGGTGGTGGACAGCACCTGGCACGACGCCCCCAAAGAGGAACCCACCGATATCGTTGAGGTGGAACCGCGCGACGAATGAGGCGCCGGCAGATTTAGGACTTAGGCTATCCAAGTTGCGCGATTTGTCATCCCAAATGGGGATGCCTGTCACTGGAAAGAGGCGCCGTCGTCCTGTACACTGCCAGCAACCGGAGAAAACGCATGGCAAAGAAGAACTGGGAAGTGACACAAGTCTGTTTTTGCGAGCATGTCAACCGCCAGGTGGCGCTGGAAGCCGAGGTGCTCTACCCGGCTGATTACCTGCCCGACCCGCCGCGCATCCTCTCCCACCGCTGTTCGCACGGATTGAAGTGCAATCAAATGGAAAAAGCCGCCTGCAAGTGGGCGGGCACCAACCCGGATATCGACCCCTTCCGGCAGTAAGCCGCCGTTCGCCATTCGACCTTTCCCGCTCCCGCAGACACCCTGCGGGAGTAGTGCTTTCAGGGGGATTGAATTTGTGAACACAATCACTATAATGAAGTAAGGATCGGTCTACAGGTGCCGCCATCCCGGCGGACGGCGGGCTGGTCCAAGGAGGAGATGCTGTATGATCGCCCATTATCCCCGCTTCCAATTCATGCTGTTCTGCCTGTTCTCTGCGCTGGCGCTGCTGCTCGGCGCTTGTTCGCTGACCAAGGGCGGCGCCCCGGTGTGCGAATACGAACAGTTGACCCGCCCCGAACTCACCTACCCGGAGATGTACAGCGTCATCGACGACACCACCCCGACCATCACCTGGGATTACCCGGAAAGCGAATGCATCCCCGATTACACCACCATCGAGATCTTCGGCGCCGACCGTGAATACATTGACTACATGCACGGATATGCCTACCCGCTCATCCGCTATGTGCCTGCGATCACGAGTTACAACTGGGAGGCGGGCGGCGAGCCGGGGCACTCCTACACGGTCTGGCTCTACCCCCATTCCGAGGATGACCGCTCGGCATGGGGCGGGCTGGCGGGCGCCTTTACCATCGGTCCGCTGTGCGAGGCTGGCGATGCCCTGCTTGCGCCCACCCCGCTGTGGTTCCCGGACGACTGGACCATCGACCCGACCCCGGGATTTGAACTCGAATGGGTCAATAGCATGACCTGCTGGCCCGGGGGCGATTTCGTGGTGCAATTATCGCGCTCCCCCGCCTTCACCACGGTCATCGAAATGACCTCGCCCATGGAGGAACTGTGGGTCTATTCCTTCCTGGTGGAGGACCTGCCCATCGAAAACTGCGCCCGCTACTACTGGCGCGTGCGCGCCGAGATGCCCGGCAGCGAGGCGGAGCCCTGGTCGGAGGTGCGCTCCTTCGTGACCCACGTGCCCATGACCATCTGCCCGGGCGACCTGTTCGGTCCCTGGTTGGAGGATGAACCCATCGGCATACCGCCCTCGCTGACGCCGGAGGAACCCGCCAACTGCCGTTCGGGTCCGACCCTGGACTATCCCATCCTCAGCGTCCTACCTGCCGGGGAGTCTTACGAGATACGCGGGCGCAACCTGGCAGGCGATTCCTGGCAGGTGCTCGACCCGGCGATCGGGGCTGCCTGCTGGGTCTATGGCAACCTGGTGCAGGTGACGGGCGATACCGACCAAGTGAGCCTCATCATCCCGCCTTTACCCCCCGAACCCGGCGAGGATGAAACCCCCGCGGCGGTGGATTGCTCGCAGTACAGCACGGACTATAAAGCCTGCATCGCCAACCCTGCCTGCACCTGGCAGCCCAACCTGTACCCGGAGAGCCCGTGTATCAAGAAATAATGTTCCGGGAAAGGAGTACAAAATGAAACGCTCTATCTTGTCCCTGGTTGCCATCCTGGTTCTGCTGACAAGTGGATTGTCCGCCTGCTACCTGGAGGACACTTGTTCGCCGGATGAGTTAGATATACCTTCCAATCTAAGCCCAAACAGCGATACACCTCTCGACACTCTCCTTCCTCTACTGAGTTGGTCTTACCCGGAGGGATGCGACCCGGAGTCATTCATCGTGGAAGTAACCACAGGGTTGACCTGGGCTGGCGAGCGCACGCTTGCCTTTCATGCTGAGGTGCCCGGTTCCGAACGCACGGTTGTAATTGGTCCCTTATCACCCGGTACCCATTACTATTGGATCGTCTATCCTGTCAGTGATGGCGAACGCGGGACGCATGCTTGGGGCAGCTTTATCGCTGG
>JBFYSG010000083.1:0-4166 GCA_041301835.1 Chloroflexota bacterium
ATCAGGATCGCCAGGCACAGCCACAAGTATTTTTTCATCACAACCTCCATCTCTCCAGGTAATGCGATCAAATCCCCTGCCGGGTATGGACGATGAGCAGGCGACCGCCGCTGATCTCCACTCGGGCGCGCCCCGCCCGCATCTCGTTGCTGATACCGCGCGTGGCATGCGCCAGCAGCCGCTCGCCGTGCAAAGCCCAGCGCAACCCTTGCGTCTTGACCCCCTCCACCGGCGCGCCCCATGGGATCAGCGAGACCACGTCGCCGGGAGCCCCGTGGATGACAGCGCGCCCCTGAGTGAAGAAGGCTTCCACTTGACCATCCTCCAGGCGCACCTCGCGCCCATCACAGGCAGGCGCGCTCAGCAGGCTCAGGTTGGCAAGGGTCTGGTCCAGCCTGCCCCCCAGGGCGGCGACGATCAGGATCGGTGCGTAGCCCTGCCCGAGGGCATAAGCCAGCGCCAGTTCCAGGTCGGTCTCGTCCTTGGCTCGCGGGTGGACCTGAAAGACGGTGCCAGCCGCCTCCAGCTTTTGCCGTTCCACCTCGTCGAGCGAGTCGAGGTCCCCGATCACCACCGCCGGCACCAAGCCCAGCGCCAGCAGGCGGCGGGCGCCTCCATCCGCAGCCAGCAGTACATCCGCCGGTTGGACCAGCCGCCGGGCGGCTTGCGGGTTCGGCAAACTGCCGTTCACAAAGATCAACGCACGTTTGAGCGCTTTCATCGCCATGCTCCCGTGGATACGGATAAAAAGAACCATCCTGCGGGGAGGATGGTCGTCTGTGGGTTCAGTCCCTCCGCCGGCATTGTCCGGATCAGGTGATGCGGGTCGAGCGGTTCACGCTCCTCTCAGCCTGTTCGCCAGGCTCCCCGTTGATGATGTCTGTCGTCCTGATTGTACCTTAAATCAACGCACGCGGCGTTTCCACTCCTCCTTGAGTTGGAGCTGGCGCGGGCTGTCACCCTGTTCAAGCGCCAGGAAATCGGTCATCAGGCGGCAGAAGGTCGGGCTGTCATCCAGCATGGGGAAGTGACCGGAGCCTTCCAGGATCACCTGGTGGATCTTGGGAGACAACGCCATGACGCGTTCGTAATCCAAGGTTTGCACCGCAGGGTCGTTCTGCCCGTGCACCATCAGGCAGGGGGTTTCGAGCGTGTCGAGTATGGGCAGGATACCCATGCTTTCAAAATTCTCGAAGGAGGCGGTGATGGCAGCCGGGTCCACCTTGGATACCTCGGCGCGTGCCAGGTCGGTCAGCGGGTCCTTGCCCAGCAGCCAGTCTGCCAGGTCTGCCGGCGAGGAGGGATTGCGCAGCCGGGCGGCGATGTGCGCCAGTTCGAGCGGCACGTTGACCAGCATGATGCGGTCCACCACCAGTGGAAATTTGTGGGCGAACAGGATCGCCGCCAGCGCGCCCAGCCCGTGACCCACCAGCGCCACGCGCCCGATGCCCATTTCCTCCATGAAGCGGTCGAGCAGGTAGGTTTGTTGTTTCAGCGAATAGAATTCGGGTTCCTTGGCGGTGTCGCCAAAACCCCACAGATCGAGCGCGTACGCCCGGAAGGAGACTGCCGCGGTCTGCATGGACGGGACCCAGTAGCGCCAGGATCCGATCCAGCCATGCAGGAAGATGATCGGGCGCCCGCGCCCGAGCACTTCATAATGGACGACCTTCTCATCAAGGATGATCGCGCTCATACCATTGAAAGGTTATTTCCCAAGTTTCTGCAGCACGTCCTGGATGCGGCGGGTCAACTCAGCCGGCGCGAACGGTTTGAGCAGGTAATCGATCGCGCCAGCCTTCAAGCCAGACTGGACCTCGGAATCCTGCCCTTTGGCAGACAGGAAGATCACCGGCACATCCACCAGGTTGGGGTCCGCCTTCATGGCGGCGCAGGCTTCGTAGCCGGTCATGCGCGGCATGCGCACATCCATCAGGACCAGGTCCGGGGTGGACTCGCGCGCCAGTTTCAGCGCATCCTCGCCGTTGCTTGCCGCGATCACATCGTAACCGGCAAATTGCAGCGTGAACGTGATCAGGTCACGGATATCGCGTTCATCCTCAGCGATCAAGATTTTCGTCATGCGCGCTACTCCTGACCACCCGCCTGGTGCACAGGCAGGGTAATCGAAAATGTGGATCCCTCACCCGCGATCCCGGTGCTTTCCAGCCAGATGTTGCCCTTGTGCATGATCACCAACTGCTTGGTGATCGCGAGACCCAACCCGGTCCCCGGGGTTGCCAGCACCAGCGGGTCCTCGCCGCGGTAGAAACGCTCGAAGACGCGATCGGCATCCGCCGGGTTGATGCCAATGCCCGAATCCTTCACATCCACCTGGACCATCCCATCGACCGGTTTCATGCGGATGTGGATCCTGCCGTGGGCGGGCGTGTAGTGGTAGGCATTGTCCACCACGTTGCTGATGATCTGGCGGATGCGTTCCAGGTCCCCGTTGATGCAGGGCAGGTTGGCAGGAGCATCCACGCTCAATTCCATCGGCTTGCCCTCCTCCTGGGTCCGGCGCAGGATGTCGGCGGTGACATCGTTGACAACCTTGCGCAGGTCGATCTGCTCCAGGGAGAGCGATACCCGCCCCGCCTCGATGCGTGAAACATCCAGCAGGTCGTTGACCAGTACGCTCAGGCGGTCGGTGTTGTTGTGCACGATCTCCAGGAAGTGGGTCTGGTTCTCGTTCAGGGCCCCTGCGGCACCCATCAGCAGGATGTCGACATAGCCCTTGATGGAGGTCATCGGTGTGCGCAGTTCGTGGCTCACCGTGGCAACGAATTCCGACTTGAGGCGGTCCACTTCCACTTCGTGGGTGATATCCCGGAAGATGGAGACTGTGCCCATGAATTCATTCTTCCAGATGACCGGGGCAAGGTGTACCAGCACCACGCGCCCGTTATCCAGGTTCAACTGCTCAGCATAGGTCTCACCGGGCTGGTGCGTGGCGGGATTATCCGACCACATGCGGATGGTCTGGATCCAGGTTTGCGCCGCCCCGCCGAACAGACCGGTGAATTTTTCCAACGGCTGTTCGACGACATTCGCGACCTTCAGCACCAGGATGCGCTCGGCGGATGAGTTGATGAAGGTGATGCGGTTCTCGCCGTCGGTGACCAGCACGCCGTCTGCCACGGCTTCCAGGATGGCTTGCTGGCGGCTGGCTTCCACCTGCTCGTTGCGGAACATCGCACCCAGGCGTTCCGCCTGGTCGCGGATGAGTTCATACAACTTGGCATTGTTGATCGCCACGGCAACCTGCGAGCCAATGGCTTGCACCAGGCTGACATGCTCGGCGGTGAAGAAAGCCGACTCGCGGTGGAACGCCATGATCGCGCCGATCGCCTCATCTGCCATCATCAAGGGCGCCGCGACCACACTGCGGTGGCTGGCGGCGGTCAGGGGCTGTTTCTTCCAGCGCTCATCCTTGCGGACATCATCGATGCAGACGCTCTCGCGGCTCTTGATGACCCAGCCTGCCAGGCCTTCACCGCTCTTAAGCATGGTCGGGCGGCTGCCTTCGGTCATCACCGGGGTCAGGTAGCCGAAACCGGCGCGGTAGTGGATGGTATTGTCCTTCTCGTCCACCAGCAGAATGCTGGCTTGTTCCGCGCCGATGGCTTCGTTGAGCAGCGCCAGGGTGCGGTTCAGGGCGCGGTCCAGGTCGAGTGTCGAGGAGGCTTCGGTAAGGATGCGCAGCAGCGTCTCGGTGTTGCGCTGTTCAGCCGAAAGTTCCGCCGTGCGCTCGACGACGCGCTGTTCCATCTCCTCCGCCAGCCGGCGGGTCTCAGCGAACAGGCGCCCGTTCTGCAGCGCAACAGCCGCCTGGTTGGCAAGCGTGCTGAGGATCTGCTCGTCTTCGGCGGTGTAGACGTTGGGTTGGTAACTCTGGGTGGAGAGCATGCCGATGACCTTGCCAGCCATCATGACCGGCACCGCCAAGATCGAGCGGGGCGTACCCTCGCCGTAGGTCCTGCCGCCCGAGGCTTCGGCGGCGGTATCCGCTATCAGCAGGGATTGACCCGTGCTGATGACCCGCCCGCTGATGCCCTGGTCGCGCGGCAGGCGCTGGTTGGGTGAGCGTCCCGAGGGGTCCATCAGGTAGACACCCTCGATGTCATCGTGTTCTTCATCCAGCAGTGAAATGACAAAGGATTCGA
>JBFYSG010000084.1:0-2825 GCA_041301835.1 Chloroflexota bacterium
ACCCCGGAGGTCATGTACCCGCCCGGTTACCAGACCTGGGTGCAGGTCGACGACCTGACCAGGCGATTGGAAGGGGCGCTGCGCCCCGGGCACTTCCGCGGGGTGGCGACCGTGGTCGCCAAGTTGTTCCTTGCCGTCGGTCCGCAGCGAGCGTATTTCGGGCAGAAGGATGCCCAGCAGGCGGCGGTCATCCGCCGCATGGTGCGCGACCTGAATTTCCCGCTCGAGGTGGTCATCTGTCCCACGGTGCGCGAGGCAGATGGGCTGGCGATGTCGAGCCGCAATACCTATCTCAACCCCGCCGAGCGGCAGGCGGCAACCGTGCTCCAGCGCGCCCTGCGGGCGGCGGGCTCCGCCTTCGAGCAGGGCGAGCGCAACGCCGGGGCGCTGCGGGCGGTCATGCTGAAGGTACTGGGCGCTGAACCGCTTGCAAGCGTGCAGTATGTCTCGTGCGCCGATGCTGAGACGCTGGAAGAACTGGAGCAGGTGAACGGACCAGCCCTGCTCTCGATGGCAGTCTTTGTGGGAAAAACGCGCTTGATCGATAATCTCGTGCTCGGGCAGTAGCGGTTCTGGCGCCTCCGGAATGCATCCGAGGCGTCAATCGTTCCCCCTGAATTCCTCCATGGTGGCATGACCGGGCTGGTTGATGCCCTCGCGCTTGAGCATCTTCCAGAAGGTCAGGCACAGGATGCGCAGGTCCAATCCGAACGACCAGTGGTCCACGTACCACAGGTCCAGGTCGAACTTCTCCTGCCAGGTGAGCGCATTGCGCCCGTTGACCTGCGCCCAGCCGGTCATGCCGGGGGTGACATCGTGGCGGCGCATCTGCTCAGGCGAATAGCGCTCCAGGTACTGCATTAACAGGGGACGCGGTCCCACCAGGCTCATTTCGCCGCGCAGGACGTTGTAGAGTTCGGGCAGTTCGTCCAGGCTGAGCGAGCGCATGAAGCGCCCCAGGCTGGTCAGGCGCATGGCATCCGGCAGCAGGCTTCCATCCGCGGCGCGGGCGTTCGTCATGGTGCGGAATTTGTACAGCGTGAAGGGGCGCCCCTTGTACCCGGGTCGCGGCTGGCGGAACAGCACCGGCGCGCCGTGCGCCACCCGGACGCTCACGGCGAGCAAGAGCAGCAGGGGCGAGATGAGTATGAGACCCGGCAGGGTCAGCGCCAGGTCAAAAATACGCTTGCTGAGGGGCATGTACCCATTCTACCAAAAGATTGTGGTATATTTCTTGCAGAGGTGTCCATGAACGAGCGAATCCTGATTATCGAAGACGATCCCGCCATCCTGAAACTGCTTCAACGCGGGTTAGCCTACGATGGATACGTGGTGGATATCGCCACCGAGGGACGCAGCGGCTTGAACCTGGCGCGCGACCATCATCCCGACCTGGTGATCCTGGACTGGATGCTGCCGGGGATGGACGGGTTGGAGGTCTGCCGCCGCCTGCGGACGGGGGGAAGTTTGCCGATCCTGATGCTGACCGCCAAGGATACCATCCAGGACCGCGTGCAGGGGTTGGATGCCGGGGCGGATGATTACCTGGTCAAACCCTTCAACCTGGATGAACTTCTGGCGCGCCTGCGCGCCCTGCTGCGCCGCACCCAGACCGAACGGCAGCAGGTTTACCAGTTCGCCGACCTGACGATGGATTCCGCCTCGCGCCAGGTGACGCGCGGCGAGCGCCTGATCGCCCTGACCGCCAAGGAATACGAATTGCTGGAGTTGTTCCTGCGCCACCCGCGCCAGGTGCTGACGCGCGAGATCATCTTCGACCGCGTCTGGGGCTATGATTTCGGCGGCGAGAGCAACGTGCTGGAAGTGTATATCCGCTACCTGCGCCAGAAACTGGAAGCGGAGAACGAATCACGCCTGATCCATACGGTCCGCAGCGTGGGCTATGTCCTGCGCGAGACTCCATAAATGTCCCTGCGTTTACGCCTGACAATCCTATACTCGGCGCTCACCGGGGGGATCCTGCTCCTGTTCGGGATGCTGATCTACCTGCTTTTCAACGTGCTGCTCATCAACCAGGTGGATACCATCCTGCTGGATACCGCCCGCGATGCCCTGACGCGCATCCGCGTTAACGGCAGCGGTGAACTGGTGCTGATCGAACTGCCGCGCATGGATATGACCGCCAATGTCTATCTCCAGGTGCTCAACATCGATGGGGAGATCGAATACGCCTCGGCGCCCCTGCGCAGCCTGGTGGAGCCGGTCGACCCCGCCGCCGCGCTAGCCGGGCAGCAGGCATTCAGCGAGATCTTTATCGACGAGATCCATTTGCGGGTGCTGACCGTGCCGCTCTATGCCGGGGGCAGGCGCATCGGTCTGCTGCAAGCCGCCTACAATGCCGGTATTGCCGATGCCACGCGCGCCGTGCTGCTGCGCATCATCGTCGTCACAGCCCTGGCGTCGATGGCTTTTGCCGCGGCTGCCTCCTGGTTGACCATCGCCCGGGCGCTCGCCCCGCTTGCCGCGGTTACCGAGACTGCCCAGCAGATCTCATCCGCGGACGACCTCTCCTGGCGCATCCCGCTCCACGGACCGGAAAACGACGAGGTCGGGCGGCTGGTGATCGCTTTCAACGCCACACTCGAGCGCCTGGAACACCTGTTCACCGCCCAACAGCGCTTCCTGGCGGATGTGAGCCATGAACTGCGCACGCCGCTGACCGTGATCAAGGGCAACGTGGACCTGATGCGCAAGGTCGGCAGCGTGGACGATGAACTGCTGGGCGGCATCGAGGATGAAGCCGACCGCCTGACGCGCCTGGTCGGCAACCTGCTGCTCGAAACCCAGGCGGAATCGGGCAAACT
>JBFYSG010000085.1:0-3783 GCA_041301835.1 Chloroflexota bacterium
CTGATGCCCACCAGCAGCAGGTTGTTCTTGATGATGTTACCGGCGCGCAGCAGGGCATTCTTCAGGTTCAAATCCTCGATCACCATGGCAGGCAGGATCAGGAATGCGGCTTCGGTCCAGACCGTGTCGATCAACCCGGCGAGGAAGTTGCGCCCGCCGCCCTTTCCCTTGCCCTTGATGGCATTCTTGAGCAGGTTCACCACGGTGGATGCGCCTGCCAGGCTGAGCAGGTCCAGGAAATCGCGCTTGACCACCGCCCAGGCTTTATCCATGCGCCCGTCGCCTTCCGAGAGGTGACCGTAGATGAGGTAGACGGTCATCGCCGAGAAGACGTAGCCGACGGTGTATTGAATGAAGATCATGACCGCCCCGAGGACGAACATGACCACCTGCCCGAAGATGTTGTTCTCTCCGCCGCTCAGGAAGGACGCCCCGACGATGAAGGGGATGAATACAATGGAAACGATGAATCCGGCGACCATCGAAAAGATGGTCGGCTTGATCAGGTCGCGGTCCTTGACCGCCATCTGCCAGGCTTGTTTCAGGAACGACCAGCCGCGTGAGAATGCTTGCATGGGGAACCTCCTTTGGGTGTAAAAAATGATTATAGCAAAAATGACAGGTTAAGGGCGGCTTGGCGCGCAGTTCAGCATCACAGCAAACCAGTCGGGTCGACCTCCAGCCGCCAGCCTTCCAGGCGCAGCCCTTGCACCAGGTCCTGCGGGCGGGGACCTGCCAGCACGATCTGCCAGCGGTACAGTCCATCCTGGCGGGTGAAGAAGCACGGCGCCGGACCGATCAGGCGCGTCTGCAGGCGTGCCCCCGAGGCGATAAGCCCTTGCAGGCGGGCGGCAACCCGGCGCGCCTCTGCTTCCGCTTTGGCTGCCTCGAAGTGGCGGTATTCCAGCCGCACCAGCCGCGTGAAAGGCGGGTAGCCCAGCCGTTGGCGCTCCTGAAGTTCGCGGGCGTGGAACCCGTCCACGTCGTGGCGGGCGGCGAACTGCAGGGCATAATGCTCCGGCTGGAAGGTCTGCAGGATGACCTGCCCGCCGCGGCTCGAACGCCCGGCGCGCCCGGCGACCTGCGTCAGCAGATTGAAGGTGCGCTCGGCGGCGAATGGATCCGGCAGGGCAAGCCCTACATCTGCCAGCACCGCCCCGACCAGCGTCACCAGCGGCAGGTCGAGTCCTTTGGCGAGCATCTGCGTGCCCACCAGGATATCGGCGCGGCGGGCGGCGAAGTGGCTCAGGATGATCTCGTGGGCGTCCTTCTCGCGCGTGGTCTCCCAGTCCCAGCGCAGGGTCCGGGCGGCGGGGAACAGGCGCTGCACCTCCGCCTCCACTTTTTCACTGCCCAGCCCGTAGGCGCGCACCTGGGAACTACCGCAGGCGGGACATTGCTCCGGCATCCTGCGCTGGTACCCGCAGCGGTGGCAGGACAGCGCCCCGCCGGACCCGAGTGCGGTGTGCAGGGTCAGGGCTGTATCGCACTGCGGGCAGGTGAGCACGCCCCCGCAGGCGCGGCAGAAAACGTACGTGGCGGTGCCGCGCCGGTTGAGATACAGAATGGCTTGCTCGCCGCGCGCCAGCACACCCGCCAGCCCATCCTCCAGCGCCGTGCTGAAGATGCCGCGCCTGCCAGCCTGGAGGTCGGCGCGCATATCCACCAGCGTCACCGGCGGGAGCCAGCCGGTCGCGCCCCCGGCTTCGGCGGGCTGGGCGATGCGCCGCGGCAGCACCAGGCGCGTGAACGCCCCGCTCTCCGCCTGATGGCGCTGTACGATGGAAGGCGTGGCTGAGCCGAGCAGGCAGACCCCTGCGCTCAGGCGGGCATATGCGCGGGCGGCGGGCACGGCATCGTAAAATGGCGGCTCAGACTGGTGGTAGGAGGGATCGTGGCACTCGTCAGCCACGATCAACCCCACCTCGGGCAGCGGTGCGAACAGCGCGGAGCGCGGACCGATGATGACCTTCAACAGCCCCAGGCGCGCCCGGCGCCAGGTATCGTAACGCTCGCCTGCCGAGAGTTTGGAGTGGATCAGCCCCACCTGCCCGGGGAAACGCCTCAGGAAGCGCCGCACCATCTGCGGCGTGATGGCGATCTCGGGTACGAGGATGATCGCGCCCCTGCCCTGGTTCAGGACGTGCGCCGCGGCGCGCAGATAGAGTTCGGTCTTGCCCGAGCCCGTCACGCCCTGCAGTAAAAAGACGCCCGGAGGCTGGCGCAGGGCGGCGGAGATCGCCTCCCAGGCAACAGCCTGATCGGGGGTCAGGGTCGGTTCGGCTTCCCCGGGATCGGCGTCGCTGATGCGCACCAGCGGGTCGCGCCAGATCGCAGTCTCCTGCAGGGTCACCAGGTCGCGGGCGGCAAGTTCCTGCAGGTCGGTAAGCGTGCAGCCGCTGGCGGCATAAACCCACGCCAGTTCCACGGCTTGTGGTTCGCCCACCAGGAAGCGCAGGGCAGCCTGGCGGCGGGCAAGCGCGGCGGGGGTCCTGGCAAGCGTGGACATGGCACTCTCCGCGGCTGCGGGTGTCACCGCCAACTGCGCCATGCGGACCGTGCGCGGGCGCACCGTCGGCGGGGGCAGCACCGAGCGGCTGGCAAGCCTGCCGGCGCGCACCAGGCTGCGCGCCGTGGGGCGCCAGTCCACGTGCTTGAAGTGGCGGTCGATCTGCCTGCCGCGCAAGGCTCCCCTTTCATCCAGCAGGGCGAGCAGGCGCTGCTGGACCGGCGAGGCGGCAGCCCCGGCGGGCAGGGTCTTACCCGGCACACCTTCATAGAGCGTATCCGCCTGCTGGCTCAAGCCGGCGGGGATCATCAGGTCGAGCATGGCAGCCAGGTGACCCAGGCAGGTATCCGCCATCCAGCGCCCCAGGGCGATCTGCGCTGGGGTGAGCACGGGCAGCGGATCGACCAGGTCGAGGATGGTTTTTGTCTCTGCCACGGCAGGCTGCCCGACCAGTTCCAGCACCACCCCCTGCACGGTCTGACTGCCGAAGGGCACGGTGACGAGATGCCCGGCGGCGAGCCTGCCTTCCAGCCCGGGAGGCAGGGCGTAATCGAACTCCCCGCTCATGCCGGGGACGTTGACCGCCAGGCGCGCATACATGCTGTGATTATAGTCGTTTGATGGGTATTGCTGGCTTATCCGCTGGCAGTGCTGCGTGTCACCACCGCCGCGCCGTAGCCGACCACCGAGGTGTTATCACCGGTCACGTCGCCGGAGGTGGCATAACGCAGCACCTGGACGGAATCCGCACCCAGCGCCCGCGCCGCCCACAGGACGGCAGCCACCGCGGCATGACCGCATGCCTGCCCCGCCCCCGTGCGTTCCAGTTCGAAGATGGCGGGCGGGTCGAAGGACTCGAAGCAGTTCAGCATGGCGCGGTCCAGCTTGCGGGCGCTGGCGGCATCGTAGAAATGCGAGAGGTCGGTGGAAGCCACCAGCAGGGCACTGCGTCCCTTCAGCACCTGCGCCAGGGCGGCGCCCAGGGCTTCGCTGGCGGCGGGCTCCTGGGCGCGCACCATCACCGGCAGCAGTTGAAAGGGGGCGGCAAGGGCGCGCTGCAGGAAGGGCAGTTCGATCTCCAGCGAGTGCTCGCGGTCGCGCGCCACCGCTGCCAGGCTGTAGCGCGGCGCCAGGGCGGCATCCAGCGCGGCGAGCAGGTCCTGCGCCACGGGCACGTTGCCCAGCGGGGTGAAGTACGCCGCGTGGGCGCTGGTCAGCAGGGGTTCATAATAAGGTTGGTGCATCGGCGAGATGACCGCCACCACGTCCGGGGA
>JBFYSG010000086.1:0-8566 GCA_041301835.1 Chloroflexota bacterium
TGGGTTTCTCACCCTCGGAATCCTTCTCGCGGTCCGGGGTTTCCTCTTTCAAGACCAATGTGCCCGTCGTGACGGTGTACTTTAATTCCCGTCCGGCGATGATGACCGAGTGCCTGGTTTCCACCAGGTTGTCTTTGACCTCGGGTTTTTTGTCAGCGGGCTTGGTCTCTTCGGCTTTCTTTTCTTCGTCCTTGCTCTCGCTCATGGGTTCCTCCTGGGTATTGACGATCTCGAAGGCACAACACCGCCGGGATGCGGCGATGGGTGTGCATTAATTCTATCGCAATTCGACGGAAAGGGGGTTCGCTGCCTTTACAAAATGCGTACAGATGGATCGGACGGGCTGGGTCAGCCGGCGGCAAGATCCGCGACCTCCACCCCGGGTAATGCCTGCCTGAGGCTGACGGTCTCCAGGATGATCGCCGTGCCGCGCTGACCGGACCCGATGGAGATCTCCAGCGGAGCGAACACATGGACATCCGCCAGGACGCGCGTGCCTGCTGGCAGGCTGAATGGGTTCACCGTTCCGATCTCGCAGCCGGTGACGCGGCGCACCTCGGCTTCATCTGCCAGCGAGAGGCGCGTGATCCCCAGGTGGGCGCGCACCCGCTTCCAGGAGATCTGCCCGGGACCCGCCATGAGCACCAGCACAAAGGAGTCTCCCGAGTGGCGGAAGAGAATGCTGCGCACGACCTGGCAGGGATCCTGACCACGTTCGCGGGCAGCCTCCTGCAGGGATACAGGCGGGCTGACGTGCGTGAACAGGCGGTACGGGATCGCCAGCCTGTCCAGGGTTTGCGTGGCTTGGGTGATAACAGGCACGCGGGAACTATATCACACCCCACGGATATTTCGGTTATCATTGTGTTTTGTCCAAAGACCAAACACTGGAGGAACGGGATGCTTTTCATCGGATTATTGGAGGAGACCGGCTCGGGCGCTGATCTATCCTGGTTATTGTGGGTAGCCCTGGTGTTCTTTGTCGTCATGACCGTGACTGGCTGGCTCACAAGCCGGAACAAGAAACCGGAAGATAATCACCCCGAAGCCGGGGTCCAGGATGCCGCCAGCAATAAAGGCGGGCGAAAAAAGGTCAAGCAGGGTTAGAAACCTTTCCACAGGCATGCTGCGGATAAGTGCCTCCACCCGCCATATGGTTTCGAGCGGTGGAAAAACGACTCCAAACCAGATATAATCCATCCGATTGGAGAAGGTGATGAAAAAAGAGCAGTACCTGAGCATGTACCACGAGATGGTCCAGATACGCCTGCTGGAGGAACGCGGCGCGGAGTTGTACCAGGCGGGTAAGATCGGCGGTTTCATGCACCTGTATATCGGGCAGGAGGCTGTCAGCACCGGGCTGATCCATGCTCGCGAGCCGCGCGACCGGGTGATCACGGCTTATCGCGATCACGGCGTGGCGATCAACTGCGGCATACCGGCAAGCGCGGTCATGGCGGAACTGCTGGGCAAGGTAACCGGCGTCTCCAGGGGGAAGGGCGGCTCGATGCATATGGCGGATGTGAGCCGCAACATGTGGGGCGGGCACGCCATCGTAGGCGGGCATCTGCCCATTGCCGCTGGTCTGGCACTGGGCGACCAATATGCCGGCAATGACAACGTCACCATCTGCATGTTCGGCGATGGCGCCACCAACATCGGCTATTTCCATGAAGCCCTGAACCTGGCAATGACCTGGAACCTGCGCGTGTTGTGGGTGTGCGAGAACAACCAGTACGGCATGGGCACCGCCGTGGAACGCGCCTCGGCTGTCTCGGAGATCGAGCGCAAAGCCGATGGCTACGGGATGACCCATGAACGGGTCGATGGCATGGACGTGCTGGCAGTCCACGCAGCCTCCATAAAAGCGATCGAGCGCGTGCGCACGCAGGGGAAACCCCACCTGATGGAAATGATGACCTATCGCTTCCGCGGTCACTCCATGGGCGACCCGGAACGCTACCGCTCGCAAGCTGAAGTGAAGAAGTGGCAGGATAACGATCCAATCGGCATCTATCGCGCCGCCCTGTTGAAGAAGAAGGTCTCCGCGGCGGAACTGGACGAACTCGAGGCACGCGCCGCGACCGAGATCCGCGAGGCGGTGGAGTTTGCCGAGGCAAGCCCTGAACCGGGGATGGACGAGTTGTTCAGGGATGTGTACGTTGAAGATCAGGCATCCGGGTAGACAAGGAAAACACTATGGCAAAGATCACCATGCGCGAGGCGATCTCGCAAGCCCTGTGGGAAGAAATGGAACGCGACCCGGATGTATTCATACTCGGCGAGGAAGTGGGTGTGTGGGGCGGTACCTACGCTGTCACCAAGGGTTTTTTCGACCATTTCGGTGCAGAGAGGGTGCGGGACACGCCCATTGCCGAGAACGCCATCCTGGGGGCGGGGATCGGCGCCGCCCTGACCGGCAAGCGCCCGGTGGCGGAATTGATGACGATCAACTTTGCCTTCTCTGCCATGGATTACGTGGTCAACCAGGCGCCCAAACTGCATTACATGTTCGGCGGGCAATTCCGCGTTCCGCTGGTGATCCGGGCGGTCGGCGGCGGCGGCAGGCAGTTGGGGGCGACCCATTCGCAGACTCCGGATGCTGTTTTTGCCCACTTCCCGGGGCTGACCGTCGTCTCGCCGGGTACGCCGGCGGATGCCAAGGGGCTGCTGAAGTCTGCCATCCGTTCGGATGACCCGGTCCTGTTCCTGGAACATGCCACCATGTACCAGGTGCGCGGGGAGGTGCCGGAAGGCGAGATCCTGGTTCCGCTCGGGCAGTCCAAGGTCCAGCGCGAGGGCAGGGATGTGACCCTTATCACCTATGCCAAGGGGCTGGAACTCTCCTTGAAAGCAGCTGAGGAGTTGGCGAAGGAGGGCGTGGAGGTGGAGGTCGTCGATCTGCGCACCCTGCGCCCGCTGGACATGGGACCGGTGTTGGAGTCGTTCAAGAAGACCAACCGCGGGGTGGTGGTCGAGGAAGGCTGGCGCTCCTACGGGGTGGGTGCCGAGATCACGGCACGCATCTACGAGCAAGCCTTTGACCAGCTGGATGCGCCCATCTTGCGCGTAGCCCAAAAAGAAGTGCCGCTGCCCTACAACCGCACCCTGGAACAGGCAGCGCTGCCCCAGGTGGCGGATATCCTGGCGGCGGTCAAGGAGGTCCTGCGCTGATGGCAGAAACGATCAACATGCCCAAACT
The DNA here is from genome assembly GCA_041301835.1 of Chloroflexota bacterium. Classification (GTDB taxonomy): domain Bacteria; phylum Chloroflexota; class Anaerolineae; order Anaerolineales; family Villigracilaceae; genus UBA877. The sequence goes on from JBFYSG010000086.1 coordinate 3,203, forward strand.
GGGCTTCGACATGGCGGAAGGAACCTTGGTGCGCTGGTTGCGAAAGCCCGGCGATACGATCCAGAAAGGGGAGGTGCTGGCGGAGATCGAAACCGATAAAGCCACCGTGGAAGTCGAATCAACGCTTGCCGGCACCGTGCTGAGCCTGCTGGCGGACGAGGGCGCTGTGGTGCCGGTGAATACCCCGATCGCGGTGATCGGGCAAGCCGGCGAAACCCCCGAATCTATCCAGCCTGCCGCGCTCCCGGCAGCGAAGCCGAAGGAGGTGAGCCCTGCCAAAGCCCCGGTCGGATCACCGCTGCCTGGGCGCGAAGTGCCTGCCCCGCCCGAAGGCGGCAAGGTCAAAGCCAGCCCGCTGGCGAGGAAGATCGCCCAGGGTGCGGCGCTGGACCTGGCGCAGATACGCGGCAGTGGACCGGGTGGACGGATCGTCCGGCGGGACATCGAAGCCCTGCTCCAGCGCGGCACGGGCAGTCAGGAAACAGCCAGCCCAGTTTCCGGAGCGGCTGCCCCGGTTGCCGCGGGATCCGATGAGATCATCCCGCTTTCCAGGCTGCGCCAGGCGATCGGGCGCCGGATGACGGAAGCCAAGACCGGCATCCCCCATTTCTATGTCACCCACGAATACCGGCTGGATGCGCTGCTGGATATGCGGGCGCAGTTCAACAAGATCGTGCCGGAGGACGAGAAGATCTCGGTCAATGATTTCATTGTTAAAGCCGCCGCGCTCACCTTGCGCCAGTTCCCGAACCTGAACGCCTCCTTCCAGGGGGAGAGCGTGCTGCGCCATGGTCAGGTCCAGATCGGCGTGGCGGTGGCGGTGGAAGGCGGCTTGCTGACCGTGGTGTGCCGGGATGCGGACCGGAAGTCCCTCCGCCAGATCGCGGCGGACCTGAAAGCGATGGCGAACCGGGCACGCGCCGGCAAGGTGCGCCCGGAGGATATCGAAGGCTCCACCTTCTCGATCTCCAACCTGGGAATGTTCGAGGTGGAGAACTTCGCCGCCATCATCAACCCGCCTGAAGCCGCCATCCTGGCGGTGGGTTCGGCGCGCGAGACCGCCGTGGTGGAGGCGGGCAGCCTGAAACCCGGATGGCGGATGAAGGCGACCATCTCGGTCGACCACCGCGTCAGCGATGGGGCGGAGGCAGCCAGGTTCATGCAGGCGCTGGCGCTCTACTTGGAAGAACCCCTGCGCTTGGTGCTCTGATCTTTGAAAAAGTCCGCGCGAGCGGACTTTTTTTCCCGGCAGCACCAGCGCGACGCCCTTTGAAATATATATGCTATAGTTAACCCATGACCATCCGGATCATCAATGTCTTCACTGACAACGCCCGCCGTCCCTCAACGCTGAAGACAGGTATGGTGTGCACACTGGTGGAGACGCGGCAGGGGTTGGTGATGATCGATACCGGTCCGGGTCTGGATGATTACCGCCATCCATCGGGGATCTTCCAATTGATGAGGGTTGTGACTTCCACCCCCTTCGATCCCGGAGAAGCCGCCTTCAACCAGGTGCAGCGCCTGGGGTACAAGCCTGAAGATGTGCGGCACATCATCCTGACCCACATGCACTTCGACCACTGCGGCGGCTTGCCCGATTTCCCCTGGGCAAAGGTGCACGTCCACCGGCGCGAATATGAGGCCTTAAACGGCAGGCGGCAGCGATGGACCGATTTGGCATATGTGAAGCGCCACGCTGCCATTGTGCCGGAATGGGCTTTGTACGATTCCGATGGCGGGAAGTGGTATGACTTCGATGCCATCCGCCTGCCGTTCGAGCCGGAGATGTGGCTGGTGCCATTGTTCGGACATACCCGGGGGCAGTGCGGGGTGGCGATCAGGCGGGGAAACGGTTGGTTTTTTAATGCCGCGGATGCCGGGGCGGTCTACAACGACACCTCACCAGCCTGGTTGATCCGGCTCGTGCTGGGTCCGCATGATGCGCGTCTGCGCCGTTTCATGCAGGATCATCCCGAGGTGCTGGTCACAAATTCGCACATGGACCCGGAGTGGTTAAAGGCGCACACATCCGTATGATGGAACCGATCCAGGAACCTGTTGCCTTTTTCCTGCTGGTGATGAGCATCATCCTCATCACACCCATCCTGTCGGAACGCGTGCGCCTGCCCGGGATCGTGGGGATCATACTGGGCGGAATGCTGGCGGGACCCTACGTGCTGGGGCTCCTGCCGGGGGGCGACAGGATCGAATTCCTGGCAACCATCGGCTTGGTCTATCTGATGTTCAGCGCCGGCATGGAAGTGGACATCCACATGTTCGTGCGCGTACGCACCAAGGCGCTGGTCTTTGGCTTATTGACCTTCCTGTTCCCGTTGATCCTGGGTATGGGGTTGGGATGGATCCTAAAACTCAACCTGCTGGGGATGATCCTGCTGGGTTCCGCCTTTGCTTCGCATACGCTGATCGCCTTCCCGCTCCTCACCCGCCTGGGCGTCACCCGCAACGAGGCGGTGGCGGTGACCGCTGGCGCAACCGTCCTGACCGACATCGGCGCGTTCCTGGTATTGGCGGTCGTGCTCGGGGCGCGCTCCGGCACCCTGGAAGCAAGCTACTTCATCCGATTATTCGTCCTGCTGCTGTTGTTCGCCTTCCTGGTGCTGTTCGGACTGCCCCGCCTGGGAAAGGTATTCTTCCGCCGGTTTACCGGCAGGTCGGTCGAGTTCCAGTTCATCCTGGTGGTGCTGTTCGTCTCGGCGCTGACTGCGGAATTGATCGGCGTCCACGAAGTGGTCGGCGCCTTCCTGGCGGGACTCGCCATCAATGCCACCCTGCCGCGTCACAGCCCGGTTGCCGGGCACCTGCTCTTTGTGGGTGAATCGTTCTTCATCCCTATCTTCCTGCTGTACAGCGGCTTGATGACGGATCCGCTGGCGTTCGTGCGCGATGGGCAGACTGTCATTATTGCCCTGGGCGTGATCCTGGTTGCCTATTTGTCCAAGTTCGCTGCGGCAGGCATCACCGCGGCCATATTCCGTTACACCAAGGCTGAGTTCTGGACCGCGTACGGGCTTTCGCACGCCCAGGCGGCGGTTACCATCCCGACCCTGGTGATCGGTTTGCAGATCGGTTTGTTCGATACCCGATTGTTCAATGCTGCCATCCTCATGATCCTGCTCACCTCGATCACCTCGCCCCTGCTCGTCCAGCGCTTTGCGCCTGGTCTGCGGCAGGACCACGAGGAACACAATGGCACCGGATTGTACGACCGCATCCTGGTCCCGATCGCCAACCCCCAGACACAGGAGAATTTGCTCGCCCTGGCGAGCCTGCTGACACGGGTTGCAGACGGCAGGATGATGGTGCTCAACGTAGCCCAGGATTCGGGCGGGCAGGTGCAGGGGCTGGAACACCAGCGGGAACTGCTGAATCGCGTTCCTCAGATCCTCGGTGACCCGGATACAAAGATCAAGATGCTTTCCAGGGTCTCGACATCCTATGCCAGCGGGATCCTGCACACATCGATCGAACAGCGGGCGTCACTCATCCTGATTGGTTGGCGTGGGAAGCGGAACCTGCAGCAGAGCATCCTGGGGACGGTGCTGGACGAGGTGATCTGGGGCTCCGACCTGCCGGTGCTGGTTGGGAAACTTCCCCGCTCGCTGAACTCGGTCCGCCGGGTGGCGTTGATCCTGCCCGCCGATGTGCTGGCACCCAGCGTGGTGCGGCGCATGCTGGACGCGAACCTGACTCTCGCCAGGGCGATGAACGTGCCCCTGCACGTGATCTGCCATGACAGTTACACCCGGCAGGTGTCGGATATATTGGAAGCCATCAAGGGGGACCAGCCCTGCGTGATCCTTGAGTTCAAGGGCGGTTTTCAACTGCAGACAATACAGGTGGATAACGAGACCGATTTCCTGGTCGTGCCGGGCTTTGGGTCGCGCAAGCGTTATCTTGCCAGCCTGGGTGACCTGCCGGAGAGACTGGCTTCCGCCTACGATGGGAATATGGTCATCCTGCATTTCGACCGCTAAAAGAAAAGGGCACAGCGGAGGCTGTGCCCTGCACGGGTCAGTGGATCTGCCCGACCACTTCGCCTTCGATCTTATCCGCCCAGGGGTAGATCTCGGTGCCTTGGGCGGCGGCGCGGATGGCGGGATCCTCGGAGTAGTGTCCCCTTTTTTCCGGCGGGATCAACGCCGCGATGTGGCGCATGATCTCGTGCCCGATCTCATCCAACTGGGCGCGGCGCTCGCGTCCGCTGCCGGTCGTGCTGAAGGGACCGAACGGCTTGCCGATGTTCACCGTGACCGTGGCGCGCCTGCCGCGGAAGAGCGACGGGAAGACATCTGTACAGCCATCCAATCCCACCGGCAGTATGGGCGCGCCGGTGCGGGCTGCCAGGTGGGCGGTGCCGGGGCGCGCCGGGCGCAGGACGGTTGCCCAGTTGCCCGCCTCGGGGAAGATGCCCAGCACCCCGCCGCGCGCCAGGATGCCTTCGGCGGCGCGCAGGGCGTTGGGTGAACCGGTGCCGCGATAGAGTTTATGGTAGCCCCACAGGAAGGGGATGATGCGCGTCCAGAGCGGGGCATGCGGGGTGACCGCCCCACCCACGAACTCGATGGGCCAGGGCGCAAAGCGCACGAAGGTCACGGGGTCCACGAAACTGAAATGGTTGCCGACGACGATCAATGGACCGCCGGCAGGCACGTTCTCCAGCCCGCGCAGTTCCAGGCGCGTCAGGAGAGCGAAGGCAGGGATGGAAAGTTGTTTCAGGATGAACCTGATCGGGTGGCGGCGGAAGGGGTGGATGGTGGAGGTCATGGCAGTCATGTGTGCATCGTGTTGGTTGGCAAGGTGAAGAATGGTTCGCGGCGCGGTGCTCTTATTCGTCGAAGGTGATGGGTTCCTTGTGGGTAACCTTGCGCACCCGCAGCAGGAAGATGAATCCGACCACCAGGAAGACGATCACGGTGCCGATCGCCCAGTACATGGCGTTGCGGTTGGCGAGTTCAGCGCCGAAGTTGTTCTTGGTGTACCAGTTGAGCATCAGTGCAAAGGTGGTTCCGAAGACGAACGGACCAACGGCGGTGGAGGTGCGCCCAGCCACTGAGAGGAACCCGTAGAACTCGGTTACCTTGGTTTGGGGGGAAAGTTGGCTGACCAGCGTGCGGCTGACCGCCTGCACCCCGGAAAGTGAGAAGCCGGCAAGCGCGCCGATGAAGTAGAACAGCATCTTGGAATCCGAGATATACAGGCAGCCGATCACCGCCATCAACATCAGCAGGGCGTAAACGATTGCCTGCTTGCTGCTGTAGCGGTGGGAGATCCAGCCAAAGAAGAACGAACCTGCCGCGCCTGCCACCTGGAGGATGATGATGAGGATAATGAGTTCGGAGG
>JBFYSG010000088.1:0-2673 GCA_041301835.1 Chloroflexota bacterium
AGGATGAAGACCGGCATGACAACCAGGATGACCCTGGCATTGGCTTTGTTGGGACCGAATTCGGCCTTCAACGCCCCAAGATCGAGTTCTGTTCTCATTCGCCCTCCTGTCCTTGGTCTGTATGTCCTTACATCATTTTTGATCACGCCCCGGGTTCAATACCCAAAAGCGGTGCCAGTTTAAAGCGTTCAAAACCCACCAGCACCTGCCCGTGGATCTTGAAGGTTGGCGTGGTCTCGAAACCGCCCGCCCAGCCGCGCACCCGTTCCGCCGCCGCCCGGTCGAGGGTGATATCGATCTCCGTGTAGCGGATGCCGTGCTCCTGCAGCCAGGCGCGCGCCAGTCGGCAGGACGGGCACCACGAGGTGCAGTACATCACCACGTCGTCCGTGGGCTCCTGCGTCAACGACGGCAGGGAATGGGCGCTTTGCCAGGCCGCGGCTTGGGGGTCCATTTCACACAGGCTGCGGATCAGGGCATCGTTGTCCGGCTGTTTGTCCATGTCGAGCACGCTGGCATGCCGCAGGATGCCGCTCCTGTCGATCACGAACAGGGCGCGCTCGCTGGTCCCATCCCGGCGCAGCACGCCGTAGCGCCTGGCTACCGCCCCGTGGGGGAAGAAGTCGCTCAACAGCGGATAGGTGATGCCGCCCAGGCTTTCCGCCCAGGCTTTAAGTGACGGGATGCTGTCCACGCTGAGACCCAGTACCTGGGTCTGCATCCCTTCGAACTGGTCCAGCAGGACCTGGTACGAAGGGATCTGCGCAGTTCAGATGGGGGTCCACGCCAGTGGGAAGAAGGCGAGCACCACGTTCCTGCCGCGCAGGTCGCGCAGGCGGAAGGTGCGTTCCAGGTGGTCTTGCAGGGTGAAATCGGGAGCGGGTCTGCCTGTTCTCGCGATCATGCCTGTCCTCCGGTTGGTTAAGTTTATCACAGGCGGCGGGTATGCAGGTCTGCCCGCCGCGCACACGGTTATAATAAGCGCATGTCCAGATCCCATACCCGATATGTCTGCCAGCAGTGCGGGCGCGTCTCCGCCGGTTTTATCGGCAAATGCCCGCAGTGCGGTTCGTTCAACTCCATGGTCGAGGAGATCGTGCAGGAGGAAGCCCGGATGGCAAGGAGTTCCGGCAGGGGGCTGGGAGGGCGCTCGGCGGCGCGCCGCATCGGCGAGGTAAGCCTGGATGCCGAGGAACGCATCCCCGTGCCGATCGGAGAATTCGCCCGTGTGCTGGGCGGGGGCATCGTGCCCGGATCGATCGTCCTGGTCGGCGGCGACCCGGGCATCGGCAAATCCACGCTCATGCTGCAGCTTGCCCTCGGCATGGCGCATACCCGCAAGGTGCTGTATGTCTCCGGCGAGGAGTCCGAACGCCAGATCAAGATGCGCGCCACGCGCCTTGCCGGGGGTGAGTCGTTCCCACGCGACCTGTACCTGGTGACCGAGACGGGTCTGGATGCGATCCTGGAGCATGTCGCCGCCCTCAACCCTGAGATCCTGGTGATCGATTCCATCCAGACGGTCTACCTGCCCGACCTGGATTCAGCCGCCGGTTCGGTCTCACAGGTGCGTGAGAGCGCCAACCGCCTGCGCGAGCTGGCGAAAAGTTCGGGACCGGCGGTCTTCGTTATCGGGCATGTTACCAAGGAAGGCACCATTGCCGGTCCGCGCATCCTGGAGCACATCGTGGACACTGTGCTCTACCTGGAAGGCGACCGCTTCCAGGCATATCGCCTGCTGCGCTCGGTGAAGAACCGCTTTGGCGCCACCGCCGAGGTGGGGGTCTTCGAAATGCTGGAGCGCGGGCTGGCGGAGGTGAGCAACCCCTCCGAGGCGTTCCTGGCAGAACGCATGATCAATTCCCCGGGCTCGGCGATCGCGGTGACGATGGAAGGAACCCGCCCGCTGCTGGTGGAGGTGCAGGGTCTGACCAGCGCGGCACAATTCGGCAACGCCCGCCGGACGCCGAACGGCGTGGACTACAACCGCCTGGTGATGATCGCCGCGGTCATGACCCGCCGCCTGCACCTGAACCTGGCGGAAGCGGATATCTTCGTCAACGTGGTGGGCGGCTTGAAAGTGGACGAGCCTGCCGCCGACCTGTCAATCGCCGCGGCGGTGGCTTCTTCGATGCGCGACCTGCCGCTGCGCGCCGACAGCGTGCTCATTGGCGAGATCGGGCTGGCGGGTGAACTGCGCATGCCCGGGCAGATGCCGGTGCGCCTGCGTGAAGCCGCCAAACTGGGTTTCAAGACCGCCATCGTGCCCAAGCGCCTGCGCCGGGGTGAGCCCTGGTCCTCCGGCATCGAGGTGCTCGAGGCGCGTTCGCTCCAGCAGGCGCTGGAACTGGCGTTCAACCTGCCGCGGGCAGCCGCGCGCCAGAAGAAGGATCCCACGGCTTGAGCTGCCATGCCTGAGACACCCGCCATCCTTTTCCTGTACGGCACGGATGAGTTTGCCATCACCCGGCGGCTGGCGGAGATCCAGGCGCGCCACGATAAGGATGGCATGAACACTGCCCGCCTGGAAGCCCGCAGCGCCAGCCTGGACGAGTTGACCAATGCGCTCAACGCCATGCCCTTCCTCTCCTCCCACCGGCTGGTCTTCCTGGCGAACCCCTCGGCGCGCACCCCGGCGCCCGCCGCCCGCCAGAAGTTCCTGGACCTGCTGAA
>JBFYSG010000097.1:0-2831 GCA_041301835.1 Chloroflexota bacterium
AAGTATGCCCGGAACCATTGCGTCAGTGTCATGTGCCAGTTATTCCAGAACTGGGTCAGGTTGGGCTTCAGGTAGGGCGCTTTGAAATTCTCCGGCAGCTTGAAACCCATCAGGCGGGCGGTGCCAATGGCGATGTCGGTGTATCCGCTGAAATCGAAATACAGCTGGAGTGCGTACGCATACAACAGGATCCATGCCCACCCGCCGGTGCGCACCTGGGAGGCATTCACCGGGCTCAGAGCAATAAGCGCCAGCATATCGGCGACCACGAACTTCTTGAACAAACCCAGCACCAGGCGTCTGCCTGCCTCCCCCCAATCCTCCGCCGTTCTTCTTTCCTGGCGCTGGAGGTCGGTGTTGAAGCGCTCGATCCGATCGATCGGTCCAGCAGACAGGGTTGGAAAAAAGATGATATAGACCACATACTCCGCCAGACCGACCTCCGGCAGGCGACCGGTCTGCCGGTCGCGCACGGTGTGGAGCATGCGGAAGGCGATATAGGAATAACCCAGCCAGCGAATATCCAGGGCTGAGGCGGTGGTCAGCGCCTGGGCATTCAATTTACGCAGGACCAGGCTGACCTGCAGCGAGAGTCCCGGCACCTTTAGGATCAGGAAGAGCACCAGGATAAAGACGAAGAACCCGCCCAGGGCTGCCTTCCCACCCTTGCTGGTGCGCGCCAGGACCAGGCTCGCTGCCAGGAGCACACCCAGGATGACCAGGATATTCAATAGCGCAGGCGGGCGTGAAGCGGTGAGAGGCAGGGTGAGCCCCAGGTAGCGCGTCAGCCCAAGCAGCACAATGACCGCAGCAAGGATGACGCCAGCCAGCCAGTTTTGCCGCCAGGTGCGCGCCTGGCGCGGTGTGGTTACGATCCAGGCACTGACCGCCAGGGCAAGCGTGAAAGTTGGCAGGTAAAAATCCAAACCGCGTACCGGCAGCGTAGGCTGGAGGGCATACACTGCCAGCGCACTGGCGCCCAGCAGCAGGTGCACCCGCCAGCGAGGCTGGAGCACGAAGCCGAGTACTGCCCCGGCAGCGATAAATACCAGGATATACGTCAGCGTCATTAGAATCCCTGGTAGATCCAGGTGGGAGCGCTGGAGGCAGTCAGGATCACAAGCGCGGCAAGCACGAGCGCCAGGATCAGCGCCCACAGGTTTTCACGCCCGAGGCGAAATTTCATCGATATCCGCAGACCAGCAGGTCACCGCCCTGGTCGCTCACCACGTAGGTGCGCAGGGAAAGATCGAATTCCTGGTCCTCGCCGTTATAGGTGGCAAGGATCCTGCCGGTGCAGTTGACCGAGTAACTGCCGTCTTCTTCAGGCGTTGCGGTGCATGCCAGGTCCTCCAGGCGTGTTTCCACCGCCTGGAATGAATCAAGTTCCAGCATGGCTTGCAGTTCCCAATCGGCACAGGTGAGCAGGGACAGGCTGTCGGCATCCTTCGCCACCAGCGCAGTCAGGTAATTTTCCACCGTCAAGGCAGCTTGATCCTGCGTTTCGCCGCACGCGCTCAGGAGGAAGAGCAGCGCGAACGCTAATAACACAATCGGATGGGTTCTTCGCATGAGGGTCTCCTTCGATTTAGGCTTGCGGGATTATACTGCATTCTGGTTGGTTGACAAAAGCCCTCAATCCTGATAGGATGGGTCAAATTTGAACGGAAGAGGAAAACATGGCTACTGAGATCCAGACCCAGTCGATCACCTTGACCCCCTCCGCCGCAGAAATGGTCCGCGGCATGCTTAAGGAGAGGAACCTGGACGATACCTATGCGCTGCGCATCTATATCGCCGGGCGGACATGCTCCGGTTTCCAGTATGGGATGGCATTGGATAACAAACCGGGCGAGACCGACAGCAGTTTTGAATCCGAAGGTTTGAAGATCCTCGTGGACGAACAATCCATTCAATATATGGCTGGATGCAGCCTGGACTACATAGATGATGAGCGCGGCAAGGGTTTCCTGGTGGAGAATCCGAACGTGGCGCCTGCCTGCTCCTGCGAGGGAGGCAGTTGCGGTTCCTGATCGCCTGCCATGTCCCAAGATCGGATCGCCTGACCGCTGGTTAATTCCAGCGGTTTTTTCTTACCTCACCCGCAGGAACGTGTAGACCGCCCCCAGGAAACCAACCAGGACCAGCGCAAGGATGATCAGCCCCACCGGGATGCCGGCGCGGGAATCGGTGGCAACATCGAACTCAGGCACTTCCAGCGGGGCGGGTTCTGTGAAAGTAGCCAGTCGTACCGGTGTTTGCTGAAAACCGAAATCCGCTGCCTGGGTGGGATTGATGGTCGGGGTTGTACGCGGGGTGGCAGTGGGGGGATTCAAGATCACCGGCAGGGATGTGCCGCCAAAGACAGAGACGAAGGGGGCATAGACCCAGCCTGTTCCGCCAGGTACGCCAAGATAGACGATCCTGATCCATTCCCGGTCCTCGGAATACCCCAGCGCGGGTGCTTCTTCACCTGCCAGCAACAGACCCACCTGGTCGTACAGGTAGGCGCTCGGACCATCAAATACCCCGATGATATCCTGGTCCGAGTACACAATGACTTTCGGTCCCTCCGGGGTTCCGGTGACGGTCGGGACCGAACCGGTGGGCTGCTGCGCGTATACCGGCAGTGGATGGGTGACTGCAAGCAGAGACAGCAGGATGGGGATCGCCACCAGGCAGGCACCTGAAAAAGATCGCGCCAGGAAGGAATTCGAGGTTTTCATCAATCACCGCTTGCTGCGCAGGGAGACGAACATGACCCCCAGCAGGCCCATCCCGCCCAGGATCAGGATGAACACACCCGACGACATGCCTGCCCGGTCGGTGAC
>JBFYSG010000098.1:0-5686 GCA_041301835.1 Chloroflexota bacterium
TGGCGCAAAGGATCTGCCGGGGTGGTGTGGTTGAACATCACCCGGCAGGATTCTTAGTCAAGGCAGAGCACCATGCTGCACGACCCGCATGGTTTTCGCATGAAGCGTGATCAACAAGACAGGACGAAAGGAGGTGGTGCGCCCGAACATCCCGTGAACGTATCCTTTTTCAATCCAATCCAACTTTTTTGAGAGGAGAGAAGATATGTCACGCAAGTCATTGTTTGCCGCTCTCGCCCTGCTGGTCGTCACCAGCATGATCCTGGCGGCTTGCGGTCCCAGCGGAACAGCCACGCCGGCTGCCGTAACGACCGAACCGGATGTCACCGAAGTGCCCGTCGGCACCACCCGCCATGGCGGCTGGGTGGACCAACTGGTCTTCACCGGCAACCCCGATATGGAATCCGCCATTACCCAGCTCCAGGCTGGCGAGATCGATGTCTACGCCATGTCGATGAGCGATGGGGACCTGTTCGAAGTCGTCAAGGCGGACCCCGAACTGGAATACACCACCTCTGTGGGCGTTTTTGACGCCTTCATGTTCAACCCGGTCCAGACCTTCACCGATGGGCGCATCAACCCCTTCGGCTATCCCGAGATCCGCGAAGCCATCAACTGGCTCATCGACCGCGATTTCATGATCCAGGAATACATGGGCGGTCTGGGTCTCAACAAGGTCACCCCGCTGACCGGTTCCTTCCCGGACTACGCCCGCTACATCGATGTCGTCCGTGCGATGGAATTGCTCTACACCTACAACCCGGATAAAGCCAATGAGGTCATCTCAGCCAAGATGCTGGAACTCGGCTTTACCAAGAACGATGACGGCAAGTGGGTCCAGGATGGTCAGCCGGTGGTCATCATCGGCATCATCCGCACCGAGGACGAGCGCGAGCAGTTCGGTGATTACCTCGGCACCCAGCTGGAAAACATCGGCTTCACCGTTGACCGGCAGTACAAGACCCGCACCGAAGCCTCCCCGATCTGGTACTCCAGCGACCCCTATGATGGGCTGTGGTCCTTCTATACCGCCGGCTGGATCAACAACTTCGTCGCCCGCGACGAGGGCTCCAATTTCGCCCTGTACTACTCGCCGCTGGCAGGCTCCAGCCCGGGCTACCAGGCACGCAACCCAACCCCGGAACTGGCAGACCTTGTGCTGCGCCTGCTGAATAACGATTTCGGCACCATGGAAGAACGCGACAGCCTCTTCCGCGAGGTGATCCCGATGGGCATGCAGGACGGCGTCGTCCTCAGCGTGTGCGACAACCTGGCTTTCCAGGTCTTCGACAAGGACATTCAGACTTCCTATGACCTGGCTGCCAACATCGCCGCCTCCTACCAGTGGCCCTACACCATACGCTGGGAAGGACAGGAAGGCGGCACCATCCGCATCGCCCAGGGTGACCTGATGGTCGAACCGTGGAACCCGATTGGCGGTTCCAACTGGGTCGATGATGGCATGATCCAGAAAGCCACCTCCGATGTCGGCTTCATTTTCGACCCCTACACCGGTCTCTTCTGGCCCATGCGCGCCGAATCCTTCGCCCTCACCGCCACGGAAGGACTTCCCATCTTCCAAGGTGAAGCGAGCCAGGATTGGCTGACGCTTGAATTCGTGCCCGAGATCCAGGTCCCATCGGACGCATGGTACGATTTTGATCCCGTTGCGAACCGCTGGATCACCGTCGGCGAAGCGTTCCCCGACGGCTTGACCGCCATGACCAAGGGCGTTGTGACCTATCCCGCCGACATGTTCACTGCCGTCACCTGGCACGATGGCACGCCCGTTTCGGTGGGCGATTTCCTGATGAACATGGTCATGAACTATGCCCAGTGCAAACCTGAAAGCCCGATCTATGACGAAGGCGCCGTGCCTGCCTGCGAGTCCTGGATGTCGCACTTCAAGGGTCTCCGCATCACTTCCGTGGACCCGCTGGTGATCGAATCCTACGACGATCTGTATGCACTGGATGCCGAGTTGAACCCCATCTCCTGGTGGCCCAATGAAAGCGTTTCCTATGCCTTCGGCGGAAGCCCCTGGTCTGTGATGGCGCTGGCTGTGATCGCAGAGACCAACGGCGAGATGGCATTCACCTCCGATAAAGCCACCGCAATGAATATCGAGCGCACCGGTTTCCTCTCCGGTCCCACGCTGGATATCCTCGCCGGGCACCTCGAAACCTGCCTGGCTGACCCGGCTTCCTGCATCCCCTTCGGCGAGGCCTTCAGTGCCTACGTGACAGAAGAGGAAGCGGCAGCCCGCTTCGCGGCCGTACAGACCTTCTACACCACCTACCACCATCTGTGGATCGGCACCGGACCTTACTTCATCGATGCCGTCTACCCGGTGGAACGCACCATTACCCTGCAGAACAACAGCGCCTATCCCGACCTGGCAGACCGCTGGAGCCGCTTCGGCGCCCCCAAGATGGTCACCGTGGATGTGGATGGACCCGCGCAGGTAACCATCGGCACCGAGGCAGTCTTCGACATCTTCGTGACCTTTGAGGATGCCCCCTATCCGAGTGCCGAAATTGCCAGCGTCAACTGGCTGCTGTTCGACAAGAGCGGCGCCCTGGCTGGCACCGGCGCAGCAACGCTGGTCGAGGATGGACTCTACCAGGTAACCATCTCCGCTGAACTGAGCGGCGTACTGGAAGCAGGCGGCAACAAGTTGGAGATCGCCGTCGGTTCCAAGGTCGTCTCCGTCCCCGGGCTGGGAGCCTACGAGTTCGTCACCGTCGCACCATAAAGAAACCATAACCAAGGACACCCGATAGGGGTGAGGCAACTCACCCCTATCGGTAACGATCCAAGACCGAAGGCGGATCCCATGAATGCAGAAGCAGAACCCGGCACGGAACAACTTACCAACCGCGAATTGGCGGCAAAAAGCGCCTCGCGCACCCTGGCGCGCATCTCGCGCTACACTCTTGTCCGGGCGCTGACCATCTTTGGCACCGTGATCGTCGCCCTGTTCCTCTCCATTATGATCGCCAACATGGGCGGCTATGTCGATGAAATCCGCCGCGGTATCATCCATGAGAACATCCAGCAATTATTCATCAACGACCCCAGTCTGCGCCGCCTGGATGCCGAGGAAAAACTGGCGCGCATGGACGAAATGATCATTGCCGAGGAGCATCGCCAGGGGCTCGACCAGCCCTTCATGCTGCGCGCTGTGCGCTACATGTGGGATGCCATCACGCTCGACCTCGGGCGCGCCATCAATATGAACAGCGACAGCGGCTCGCGCCTGGTCACCCAGATCCTGCTGGAGCGCCTGCCCGCCACCCTGTTGTTGTGGACTTCTTCCAATTTCATTCTTTTCTTCCTCAGCATCGGCGCCGCCCTGTTCCTCTCCCGGCGCTACGGCAGTTTCCTGGATAAGATGGTCGTAACGCTCTCACCGACCTCGTCTGCACCCGCCTGGTTCTACGGCATCTTCCTCATCCTCCTGTTTGCCGCCATCCTGAAAATCCTGCCCTTTGGCGGGATGGTGGACGCCCCCCCGCCGAAGGAACCGCTCGCCTACGCCCTCAATCTGCTCAAGCACATGGCGCTGCCGATGCTGGCATTCGCCTTCTCGGCGGGAATCGCCAGCATCTACGGCTGGCGCACCTTCTTCCTCATTTTCTCGAGTGAAGACTACGTGGAGATGGCAAAAGCCAAGGGCTTGTCCTCGCGCAGCATCGAACGGCGCTACATCATGCGCCCGACCCTGCCCGCCATCATCACCAACTTTTCCCTGCTGCTGGTCTTCTCCTGGTCCGGCGCCCCCGTATTCGAGACGGTCTTCAACTGGCCCGGGCTGGGGCTGATCTTCTACCGCGCCATCCTGCTCGTCGAAACTTCCGTCATCGTCGGGGAGACCGTCATCTACGCCTACCTGCTGGGCATCACCGTCTTCCTGCTCGAATTCATCTACGCCATCGTTGACCCGCGCGTCAAGATCGGACGCTAAGGGAGAGACACCATGCTGCTGCGAACCTTCAAGGAACTCCGCCGTTACCCCTCTGCCATCGTCGGCTTGAGCATCATCGCCGTGCTGGTCGGACTGTCCATTTATGCAGTCATCTCCATACCCTATGCCCAGGCGGTGGAGATGTGGCGCGGCGGGGGCACCGCCGGTTACCGCCTGCCCAAGATCGCCGCGCCCGCCTGGACCAACTGGTTCCGCGACCAGAAACTGCCCGAGACCATCTTCGTCTCGTCCATCGAGCATCCCGAGTACAAGACCCGCCAGGTGAAGGACCCCGGCGAGCAGATCGACATCGCCTTCACCTTCGACTTCAGCGCGGATGCCTTCCCGCAGGACATCACCATCTACTTCTCGCCCAAGTATATTGAAGCCCAACCGTTCGTCTCGGTGACGCTAATCACCCCCGACGGGCGTGAACTGGGCATCTACAATGGGTTGATCCAGGCAGGACAGGTCTTATTCGCTTCGCAGGATTCGAAACTCCAGCGGCGCTACGGTGATTTCCCCCAGAATGCCCTGCTCGCCGACCCGACTTCCGAACCGCCCGCGCCGCTCAAGGGCACCTACCAGGTGCTCATCAGCGCCATCACTTTCGAGGAAGGCTCCGACCTGGATGCCGAACTGATCCTGTACGGACAGGTCCACGGTATCGCCGGAACCGACAACCTGCGGCGCGACATCAGCGTGGCGCTGCTGTGGGGCATCCCCATCGCCCTCATCTTCGGCTTGCTGGCCGCGGTCGGCACCACATTCACCACCATGATCATCGCCGCCACCGGCGTGTGGTTCGGCGGCTGGGTGGACGAACTCATCCAGCGCATCACCGAGGTGAACATCGTCCTGCCCTTCCTGCCCATCCTCATCATGGTCGGCACGTTCTACTCGCGCTCCATCTGGGCAGTGCTGGGGGTCACCATCCTGCTCAACATCTTCGGCGGCGGCATCAAGACCTTCCGCGCCAACTTCCTGCAGATCCGCGAAGCGCCTTACATCGAGGCGGCGCAGTCCTACGGCGCGGGCAACGGGCGCATCATCTTTCGCTACCTGGTGCCGCGTCTCATCCCGCTCATCATCCCGCAGTTGGTCAATCTCATCCCGGGCTACGTCTTCCTGGAAGCCACGCTGGCGGTGCTGGGACTGGGCGACCCGATCCTGCCCACCTGGGGCAAGGTCATCAACGATGCCTATGGCAACGGCGCCCTCTACCTGGGTTATTACTACTGGATCGTGGAACCGGCGGTGCTGTTGATGATCACCGGTCTGGCGTTTTCCATGCTCGGTTTCTCGCTCGACCGCATCTTCAATCCGAGACTGCGAGGTCAATGATGGCATACAGCAACGGGAAGGTCTTGAAAGTCGAAAAGTTGGTCCTGCACTTCCGCACCACGGTCGGCGCGGTGCAGGCGGTGGACGGGCTGGACTTCTCTCTCAACAGCAACCGCGCCGTGGTCATCCTGGGGGAAAGCGGGTGCGGCAAGACCTCGCTGGCGAAAGCCATCCTGCGCCTGCTGCCCCGCAACGTGGGCGAATACAGCGGCAAGGTCTACCTCAACGGCACCGACGTGATGGATTTCAACGAGGAGGAATTCCGCCAGAACGTGCGCTGGGTGGGCATGAGCCTGGTGCCGCAGGCGGCGATGAACTCGCTCAACCCGGTCATCCGCGTGGGCGACCAGG
The DNA here is from genome assembly GCA_041301835.1 of Chloroflexota bacterium. Lineage (GTDB taxonomy): Bacteria > Chloroflexota > Anaerolineae > Anaerolineales > Villigracilaceae > UBA877. The sequence goes on from JBFYSG010000098.1 coordinate 5,663, forward strand.
TGGCGGAACCCGCCATGATCCACC
>JBFYSG010000099.1:0-5703 GCA_041301835.1 Chloroflexota bacterium
GCCCATCCGCCTGCTCTTCGAGGGTGGGTCCGAGGAACAACTGTTCCAGGACGGCGAAAGGCAGGTCGTCGCTGGCGGGGATGGTGCGCGTTACGGCGCGCTCGTAGGGTTCGGCACCGACCGCGAACTGGTTGACATCCAGGAAATAGACGCTGAGGGTGATCGTCTCTGGCGCCGGGGTGCAGGCGGTGAGCAGAATGAACAACAGGACGAACAGGGAGAGTTGTTTCATGGATACCTCCGTGAAAGTATTGTACCATCCCACCCATGAGGTAGAAAAGCCAGCCATTTGGGGGGGGCGGCAGGAGCTGGGGTACAATTCGAGCGTGAGGTGAGAATGCATATCCTGGTGACCAATGATGATGGCGTGCAAGCCCCGGGGCTGCTGGCGCTGGCGCAGGTCTTGCGCAGCCTGGGCAAGGTGACGGTCTTTGCCCCGGACCGCAACTGGAGCGCCTCGGGGCATGTCAAGACCATGGAACGCCCGCTGCGGGCGCGCGAAGTGATGCTGGCAGATGGGACTGGCGCACTGGCAACCGATGGGGCGCCATCAGACAGCGTGGCGTTGGCGCTGCTGGGTGTTGTGCCGGAGAAGATCGACCTGGTGGTCTCGGGCATCAACCCGCACGAGAACATCGGTCACGACGTAACCTATTCGGGGACGGTAACCGCGGCGATGGAGGCGGTCATTGGCGGGGTGCCCGGACTGGCGGTCTCGCTGCATTCCCCCGAGGATTTCCACGGGGTGCTGGATTACAGCACGGCGGCACAGGTGGCGCGGCGGGTGGCAGAAAATGTTATTAATGAGGGACTGCCCGAAGGCGTGCTGTTGAACATCAATGTGCCCTACCTCAAGGAGAATGAACTGAAGGGCTTCATGATCACCCGCCAGGGACTGCGGCTCTATCGCGACGAACTGGATGCGCGCATCGACCCGCGCGGCAAGCCTTATTATTGGATCGGGGGGGAGTTCCCGATCGGGGTGGACGAGGAAGGCACCGATTACGGGGCGATCAAGGCTGGGTATGTCTCCATCACACCCCTGCAGCTGGACCTGACGGCGCGCGCCGCGATGGAAGCCCTTAAAATGTGGCAGTGGTAGCCGCCGGGGCGATGGACTGCGGTCGGTGAAAGATCGAGCCATGTCGATTTCACCTGAACAACCCAATCCACAAACAAGGTCCTTCTGGCGGCTGGCTGCAAGGCAGTTGCTCCAGACCGCGCTGACCTTCCTGGTCATGGGCGCCACGCTGTTTCTGGCGGCGGGGCGCCTGGACTGGTGGGAGGCGTGGGCATTCCTGATACCCTACTTCCTGCTTGCGGTTGGTGCGGGCATCTGGATGCTGAACACGAACCCCGAACTCAGCCAGGAGCGCTTGCGCCCCGCGGGGAACGTCAAGAAGTGGGACAACCTGCTGGTTGGGTTGAACCTGGTCCTTTCGCTGGCGCTGTACGCCGTCATCGGGCTGGACGCGGGCAGGACCAGCGCCTCGCTGATGCCGGTGTGGGTAAGGGTGATCGCCATGCTGGGTTTCGTGCCCGCCTTCGGTCTGCCAACGTGGGCATCCCGGGTGAACACTTACCTTTCCAGCCGGGTGCGGATCCAGGATGAGCGCGGGCACGCGCTGGTGGAGGCGGGTCCCTATCGCCTGGTGCGGCATCCGATGTACCTGGGGATGGTGCTGTATGCAGTCTGCGTACCGCTCCTGCTCGGCTCGTGGTGGGGGCTCGTGCCGGGAGGCGTACTGATCGCCGTGATCTTCCTGCGCACCGCGCTCGAGGACCGGACACTGCAGGACGAACTGGCGGGATACAGGGAATACTGCCAGCGGGTGCGCAGTCGCCTGATCCCCGGTATCTGGTAGGCGGATAGCGTTGAAGGATAAAGCGACCGCGATGCACGCTGATCTCACACCTGGAGAACAGGCAATGGAGGCGTTGAGCCTCCTGCTGCGCGCCCAATTCAACCGCCACCCGGCGATGCAGGCGCAGGATGTGTACAAATACCTGCACCAGGCGGCGCTGGGGAGCGGGCATGCCCTTGAAGATGAACAGGCGGCGCGCCGGTACCTGGGGCGCGAACTGGGATCCATGGGGGCGGGTCCGCAGGAGCCCATGCTCGAGCCGATCTCGCCGGATGGCGGCATGCTGCGGGTGCACCTGCGCGCCTGGGTCGCGGCAGGGCTGGATGCGGAGCCTCTTTTCAGGGCGTTCCTGCGCACCGCCAGGGAATGGCGCGGATCGGTCGCGACCTTGCGCCGCTATGGCGCGCTGGCGGCAGGGCTGCTTGAAAGCGGGGACAGCGGCTTGGGGGCGGTTGAAATGCGCCCGTTTTTTGTTACAATGGAAGGGCAGAGTTTTCCTGCGGTGCATCACTCCGCTGCTTATACCCGCCTGTACCTGCCGGCGTATCGCGTGGTGCGGCGGGAATTTCTGGAGCTGCCATGAGCCCGTTCACTTCGCCTCCTGACCCCATTATCTTCAACCACCAGGTATGGGAACTCGTGCGCCGGATCCCGGCAGGCAGGGTCGCCACCTACGGGCAACTGGCGCGCCTCATCCCGCCGCCGGAGGGGGTGCTGGAAAAAAGTTACCTGGCGCTCGGTCCGCGCTGGGTGGGGGCGGCGATGGCAAAATGCCCGGAGGATGTCCCCTGGCAGCGGGTGATCAACGCCCAGGGCGCCATCAGCCCGCGTCCCGGGGCGGAGCACCAGCGCCGCCTGCTGGAAGAGGAAGGCGTGGAGTTCAATGCGCGCGGCAAGGTGGACCTGGCACGCTTCGGCTGGGCGGAAGGAGCCGGCGAAGCGCAGGCGACATTGTTCTGAGGAGCAGAATACCCATGGGCTTGCTGAAAACCTTGAAAGGCATATTCGTCCCCCCGCGCCCGGCAGGTCGTTTTCACACCTTCCAGGTGCGCTGCGGGCACTGCGGAGAAGTGCTGGATGGGCGCCTGGACCTGTACAACGATCCCAGCCTGGCAGGCGAGGGGGAGCAGGGTCCCTACCTGTGCCGCAAGGTACTGGTCGGCAGCGGGCGCTGCCACCAGCCGGTGGAAGTGATCTTCCGCCTCGATGAGCACCGCGCGGTGCTGGAACAGCAGATCACGGGCGGTGTGTTCATCGAACCGGCAGCATGAGTCTCCCTGGCTTAAAAACAACCTCCCCGTACCTTGATGACCGGAACGGGGAGGTTCGATTATGTACCGCAGGTCAGGCGCAACTCATTTTTCAGAGGCGATATACGCCTCCACGACCTGTTCAAGGATGCTGAGCGGCATGGAGCCGTTCTTGAGCACGATGTCATGGAACTTGCGCAGGTCGAATCGATCGCCGAGAGCTTGCTTCACACGCTGGCGCAATTCCACCATCTTGATCTCGCCGATCTTGTAGGCGCACGCCTGCCCGGGCATGACGATGTAGCGCTCGATCTCGCTGACCACGGTCTCATGCGCGCTGGCGGTGTGGTCTTCCATGTACTCGATCGCCTGCTCACGCGTCCAGCGCTTGTGGTGGATGCCGGTATCCACGACCAGGCGCACGGCGCGGAAGAGTTCCGAATCCAGGTAACCCAGTTCGCTGTACGGGTCGTCACGGTACATGCCGATCTCGCGGGCAAGTTTTTCGGCGTAGAGCGCCCAGCCCTCGGCGTAGGCGGTGAAGGGCACCAGGCGGCGGAAGAAGGGCAAGCCCTTTAATTCCTGGGCGATGGCGAGCTGGAAATGGTGACCGGGGATGCCCTCATGGTAGGCGAGCGTCTTCATACCGAACTTATGCACCTCGTTCAGGTCGCGCAGGTTGGCATAGAAGACGCCGGGACGCCCCCCAGACATGTCGGCGGGCATGTAATAGGCACCGGCGGAGGTCTTTTCGCGGAATTCGGGCACACGCTCCACCTTCAGTTTGGCTTTGGGGCGTACGGCAAAGTACGGGTCGAGGGCGGCGTCGATCTCATCCAGGATGCGCTGATACTCTGCCAGGACGGCGGCGCGCCCTTCATCCGTATTTGGATAGAGGAAACGCTCTTCCCGGGTGAATTCCGCCAGTTTGCGCGGCGCGTTCTTGATGCCGGTGTAGCCGAGTTTTTCCAGGATGGCGCTCATCTCGGCTTCAATGCGTGCAACCTCCTGCACGCCGATCGCATGCACCTGTTCCGGGGTGTAATCGGTGCTGGTCTCACCGCGCAGGCACTGGGTGTAGTATTCTTCGCCGTCGGGCAGTTTCCAGACGCCGTCCTCGCTGGTGGCTTTCTTTTCCAGTTCGGTGAAGTAGGCGATGAACCTCTGGTAGGCGGGATACACGCTGCGCTCAATGGCGGTTTTCACCCCTGCCAGCAATGCCAGCCTTTTACCGGCTTGCAGGCGGGGCAGTTTCTCCAACTTTTCCTTGAAGACGGTGTAGAGCGGGTTCTCCTCTGCCGGCTTGGCGGCAAAGGCGATCATTTCATCCAGCACGCGGCGGATGACGAATTTAGGCGGGAGGATGCCTTTTTTCTCGCGGATGACCAGCCCTTCCATGACCTGGTCGAACTTGACCCCGAATTTGTCCAGGCGTTTGATGTAATTGCGAGCTTCCAGTGCACTGGTAACGGGATGCAAGGTCATCATGAAGTTGGGCATTTCCGACTGGATGCCGAACATCTGGTTGAGCGGGTAATCGTGGTGGCGGAAGCGTTCGCGGCGGACGATGTCATCCAGGAAGAAGTCCATGATATCGGTGGAGAGCAGGGTGGTTGCGTCCTGGTGGGCGCGATCGTAACTGCGCAGCAGGCGCAGGTCGCGGCGCACGAAGGCGAACATCCTGTCCTGGAAGGCTTCGGAGGCGTCGGAGAGTTTGGCATTGTGCCCGTGGATGCCGAACTTCTCCAGGATGCCGAGCATGGTGAGCAGTTCGGGACCCTTGAGGGCGAACTTGAGGAAGGTGCGGGCGTACAGACCCTTGATACTCCAGGGTTTGCCCCAGATGAGGGCAACCAGGTACGCCGCAAGCAGAACGATGAGCAGGGCTATAAGGATATACACGTAGGTCATGGGATCCACCTTTCCTGATCTGCAGGGCTGAAGCAAAAACCATGATACACCCGAATCAAACGGCAGGACAAGATGTCATCCTGTCCTGCCGGGGGTGACAATCAGTACTTCCTGCCTGTCAGGCGGCGTTCTCGTAGGCGAAATGGAGCCAGGCGACCAGTTCGGAGTTCACCTGTGAGACATCGGTCAGTTTGACGATGTAATTGCACATCGAGCCGCGCGGCTGGGCGAAGAGGTGCTCGGAGGGGGGCAGGTCCTTGACATTTAACCCCAGTTCCACGCGGCTCCTGCCGGCGGGTCCGAGCATGGCAAACTGCTTGTGGCGGCGCAGGCTGACATAGCCCTTCTTGGGGACGATCTCGAAATCTCCGCAGCGGCGCATTTCGCGCATCACCGCCTCGTGGATCGGGCGCAGGGGTGCCTTGGCACCGGTGTAGATGCCATCCAGCACCTGCGACTCGTCCATGCCCTCGGCGAGGCGCTGACCGTCGGTGCGCAGGATGGCAGATACCAGAGCGTTGGCATCGCCGAAACCAAGCCCCAGGCGCGCCATTAACATGGTGCGCAGTTCCCCATGACGGCTGAGCCCGCTGGTGTGCACGATCGCAGCCAGGTCCTGCATGCTTTTACCGGTCTTCTTCTGGATGTTGGTCAACTGTGCCTGGGTGGCTTTTTCC
>JBFYSG010000100.1:0-4846 GCA_041301835.1 Chloroflexota bacterium
GCCCAGGGAGGACCGCAGGGCAACCTGTACCTAGTGATCGGCGTCCAGCCGCACAAGTTCTTCAAGCGCCGCGAGAATGACATCCTGCTCAACCTGGACATCAACATAACCCAGGCGGTGCTCGGCGCGGAGGTCGAGGTGCCCACCGTGGGCGGCAAGAATGAGAAAGTGACCATCCCTGCCGGCACCCAGCCGGGTAAGATCATCACGCTCAAAGCGCGCGGCGTGCCCTATCTGCGCAAGACCGGCAGGGGCGACCAGCGCATCATTGTTAATGTGGATATCCCCACCCGCCTGACCAAGGAACAGCTCGAGCTGTTCGAGAAACTTGCCGCCACCCTGGGCAGCGCGGTCAAGCCCAAGGAAAAGGGCTTTCTGGATTGGCTCAATGAAGCCCTGGGGGGATGATCGTATGGGCGTGCGCCTGGGACCGCGCCAGCCTGTCTCACAGGCTGGTTCACGACCCTAAAGCCGGGCGGTTCAAATGAAAAGGATCCTCCTGCGCATCTGGCGCATGCTCCCCGGTTGGATGCAGTACCTGGCGTCACTCCTTATCCGCCCGCGCTACCAGGTTGCCGTGGGCGCTTTGATATTCAACCCGCAGGGTCAGTTGCTGCTGTGCGAGCACACCTATCGCCGCCTGCATCCCTGGGGGCTTCCGGGCGGCGACCTGAAATTCGGCGAAGACCCTGTGGATGGCATCCGGCGCGAACTCCTGGAGGAGACCGGGCTGACGGTGGATGACGCCCGCCTGCTGCTGGTGGAGAATTCCTCCAGCATCCGCCACCTCTCCCTGACCTACCTGTGCACGGGCGCGCGCGGCACCTTCATCCCGAACGATGAGGTTTCTGCCATCCGCTATTTCGACCGGGGCAACCTGCCGGACTTTTTTGAAGAACAAGGCATCACCATCCGCAAATGCCTGCAGATGCTGGATGCCGGGAAATGAGATGAGGCGATGAACTGGCTGGAAGTATCCCTGACGGTCAACGGTGAACTGGCGGAAGCGGTGGCAGATGTGCTGGCGCGTTTTGCCCCGGGTGGTGTGACCACCGAGCAGGCGGTCGTCTACAACACCGCAGAGGACGAAGGCACGCCCGTGGGTCCGATCACCGTGCGGGCGTACCTGCCGGCGGATGAGCGCCTCGAAGACAGTCGCCAAAGGCTGGAAGAGTCGCTTCACTACCTGGGCATGATCCAGACCATCCCGGCGCCCACCTATGCGCCTGTGCAGGATCAGAATTGGATGGAAGCCTGGAAGGCGCGCTACCAGCCCATCGCCATCGGCAGGCGTTTCATCATCGTACCGGCATGGCTCGAATCCCCCGATCCGACGCGCCTTGCCATCAAGATCGATCCTGGCATGGCGTTCGGCACCGGCACGCATCCCACCACCCAACTGTGCCTGGCATTCATCGAGGAACTTCTGCCGCCGGGGGCGGCGGTCATCGACATCGGCTGCGGGTCCGGCATCCTGTCCATTGCCGCCTTGAAATTGGGCGCAGCCTTTGCCCTGGGTGTGGATATCGATGAAGCCGCGCTGCGTGCCAGCCGCGAGAACGCCCGCGTCAACGCCATCCCGGATGAGGCGCTGGAACTGGGTCAGGGCTCGGTCGGCGAGGTCAGGTCGGCGCGCTTCCGTATTGCCAGCGCCCCGCTGGTGCTGGCGAACATCCTGGCGCCGGTGCTGGTGCGCCTGTTCGAGACCGGGCTGGCAGAGTTGGTGACACCCGGCGGAAGCCTGGTGCTCTCCGGCATCCTCAAGGAGCAGTCGGAGTCGGTCATCCTGGCGGCGCAGGCGCACGGTATGGCGTTATCGGGGGAAAAACAGGATGGGGATTGGGTGGCGCTGGCGTTCAGGCGCTGACGATCAAGCCTGCTCGTTCAACTTCAAGTTCACCAGGTTTCCCAGCACGGCGGCAGGCAGTGCCGCCAGCAGGATCATGCCCAGCACTTGCGCCGGGCTGGCTGCGGCATCGAAGTAGATCATCGGGGTCGCCGCGGCGGAAGTCCCGCCCAGGTGCAGGTACCAGGTGCCCGCCAGGGCGCTGAATAGGGCGGCAAGCGAGACCAGGCTTCTCCAGGTGCGCCCGAGCCGCAAGGCGCCGGACGCAAACCCGGCTGCCGTCAGCAGGCATCCGGCAGGGACGAGCAAGCCGTGCGGGGGGGTATTCAGGATCAAGATGTGGAAGCCATTCATGGCCAGCACCAGGATCAAACTCCCCAGCAGTGAGGCGATGCCCATCCGCAGCCAGGCATTCAGCCAGGTGAATCGTTCCGCCAGCAGGCGCGTCAGGAAAATTCCCACGCCGAACGGTACGCCCAGCACCAGCGCCCGCACCAGCGAGTTGGTGATGCGGAGCGTATCCAGGTAGACCGGGTAACGGTAGGAAAGGTAGAAGATCGCGCCGAAGCCCAGCGCTGCCCCCAGGCACGCAGCCCCCAGGCTTGCCAGCAGGTTCCACGGCTTGGAAATAAACTGCTCTGCCAGCCGTTCCAGCGAAACCTCCAGGCGGATATTCAAGTCCACCGAGGCGGGCAGGCTGCCGGCTGCTTTCTGGACGGCGTGCAACGCGCGCCTGCGCCGCTCGTCCTGCGCCCGGCGGATCAGGTGCTGCAGCGCGCCCTGGGAACGCAATCGACCGATCAATTGCGCCGCCCGGTCGCCCTGCCCGGAATCCTCCAGCGCCATTTCCGCCAGTGCCTGCTCCTGTTCGGGGGGCAGGGCATTCTCGCGCCAGTGGCGTCCTGCGGGCAGCAGGGCGATGAGGACATCCAGGCACTCCTGCCTCAGCCACGGGTCCTGCGATCTGCCTGCCGTCTCCAGCAGCGCCTCCGTCATCCGGGCGGGTGGGAGTTCCGGTGCAGGGTGCAGTTCCTTATCCTTGCGCAGGCGGCTGACGCAGCGCGCCAGGATGCTTTCATCCTTCTGGGCGATGAGTTCGGCGGCGACCGCCAGGCGTTCCGAGACACGCGGCACCTGCTGCCACCAGTATTCCTCGTTGTAGCCGCGGCTGAGGCTGTGGAACAGCATGAAACGCTGGACTTCATCGCTCAGCGGCTGGACCTTTTTCTGCCGCAGGTACTGGTCGATGACTGCCAGGCGCGTCAGGCTGGCGCTGGTCTTCCCGGCGTTCAATCGCCACTGCATCAGGCTCTGTTCAAAGACCTGGGCGGCATCCCTGTGCTGGATGACGGGCAGGTCCCCCAGGGTGGGGCTGAGGTTGAACCCTGGCGGGAATCCAAAGCACTCAAGCAGGAGTCCCAGCGCCTGGTTGAAGGTGTGCGGGCGCCCTCCGGGCTCGGCGGCGGTCAGGCAGCGCAAGACGGTCACCAGCGTGCGCGGCAGGGAGGCATCCACCTCGCAGGGATCCGGGATCTCGGCATGGGTCTGCAATTGTTCCAGTGCCAGGATCATCTCCCCGTTCCACGGCAGGCGCTGGGTGAAGAATTCATACAACATGACGCCGAAACTGTAGATATCCGATTCCTGCGTCATCTGCTTCATCTTATGCTGTTCCGGCGGGGCATACGGCGGGGTGCCGTGCCCGGTGTGCATCACCGCGGTATTCGAGATGATATCGCGCGCCAGGCCGAAATCGGTCACATAGGCATGCTGGTTTAGATCGAGCAGGATGTTCCCGGGTTTCAGGTCGCGGTGGACGATGCCCTGGGCATGCAGGTAATCCATTCCTGACGCGATCTCCGCAGCGCAGCGCAGGGCAGCCAGGGTCGGGAATTTCCCCGGCTTGAGCCAGTTGACCAGCGAACCGCCGGAGACGTAGGTGGAGACCGTGTAGCGCACCTGCCCGTCAATACCGAAATCGTACAGCGGTAAAAGGTTGGGGTGATGGAGCGTTAACAGTCGTTCCGTCTGCCTGTCCTGCACCCAGGCATACGCCTGCGAGGCCTCACCCAGCGCCGGTTCGCTGAACTTGATCGCCACGATGCGCTCGTGGCTGGCATCCAGCGCCGACCAGACCACACCCTGCCCGCCTGCGCCGATCTGTTCGAGCAGGGCATACTCCTTGAACAGGGTGCCGGTCTGGAGCTTGTTCAACTGGATCGATGGGTCGCCGGTCATGCTGTTGGCTGATACCCCGCTGTGTGCCTATCGGGAACGTTCGACATCGCACCCGCTTCCAAAGGAGACGGAGATGGAATAACCTGTGTCTTCCAGGTCAAGTTCGAAGATGACCAGCAGGGCTTTGTTCACGCCGGGCGCGATCGTGCGGGCGCCGGTGGTGCCTTTGAAGGGGAACTCTCCGGGGACCAGGCTGGGCGAGTCATAGTCTTTCACGTTGGTGATCTGGCTTGATCCAAGGCGCATCTCCAGCATAACCTGGGTACCGGTGGGATTCGCCCAAGAAAGGCTGATACCGCTGATGGTGACAGATGCGGCTCCGTTGTTGGTCAGGCTGAGGCTCAGGGTCTTTGTATCGATGCCTAGGCTGCCAGCGCTGACGCTGCATCCCGTCGTGGCGGTCGGTGCAGGGGATGTATTGGTCCATTGCAGGGTATTGGTGCGGGTATAGGTCAGCGTGGGCGTGCGGGTGATCGTCGGCGTGAAGGAGATCGTCGGTGTGCGCGACGGGATGAGCGTCAGGGTCGGTGAACCGGTGCGCGAGGGTGTCCGCGTGATCGTCCCGGTGCGCGTGATGGTCGGGGTCCGGGTGCGTGTTCCCGTGCGGCTGGGTGTGGGGGTGATGGTGCCGGTCAGGGTCCGGGTCGGAGTCATGCTCGGCGTCAGGCTCTGCGCCAGGGTGGGCGTATCTGCCAGCACCGCCTGCAGGGTCAGTTGAGCCGCCTCGTCTGCCAGCGGGATGATCTCCTCGTCGGTGCAGTA
>JBFYSG010000101.1:0-3459 GCA_041301835.1 Chloroflexota bacterium
AGTAGAGCAATTCCTCCTTCGTGTTCAGCCGCCAGCCGTTGGGCAACCCCCGCTCCTGCTCGAAATCGGCTGTGCTCACCTGCTCATCCGCATACCTGGCGAGCAGGTCTTCCACCCCCGCGCCCTGCCAGAACTTGGCTTTGGGTCGGTTGAGCACAGCCTCAGGGAGCAGGTCGGCAACAGCCTGCCGCAGGATCCATTTCTCCACCCCGTTCCGCAGTTTGTATTCCACCGGGATGCGCAGGGCGAAATCCACCACCTCCGGGTCGAGGAAGCAGACATGCGCGACCGTCCCGTGCGCCGAAGCGCAGCGGTCCACCCGTTGGAGAGCCGTATTATGCAGTCGTCCGGCGATGTCGATGAGTTCGGCGGGCAGTTCACCTGGATCGAGGCTTTTGAGATAGTCGTATCCGGCAAAGAGTTCATCTCCACCCTCCCCGGAGAATACCGCCGGAACGAACTTGGCAGCCTGCCTTGCCACCAGGTAATTAAGGATGCTCGACCTGACCAGCAGGGCATCGAAGGATTCCAGGTAATAGATGACCTCCGGCAGCACCGCGAGCATCTCTTTGGGTCCCACGACCACCTCGTGATGGTCAGCATGGATGTGATCAGCCATCTGCCGGGCAAATTCGAGGTCCGGCGCGCCGGGCAGCCCGGCAGCAAAGGTGTTCAGGCGCCCCACATGGCGGCGCGCCAACGCTGCCATTGCGCTCGAGTCCAACCCTCCTGACAACCAGGCGCCAACGTTGCCGTCACCGATGACACGCGCCACCGCCCCTTCCAGCCGCTTGCGAAGTTCCCGCGCCATCTGCTCGGGCGGGTAGATAAAGGGTTCCTGCAGCGCCAACTGCCAGTAGGGCTCCGGTTGTTGACCGTTCAAGGAATGACCGGGTGGGAGCTCGTGCACATCGGACGTCGCCACCATCAATCCCTTGACCTCGGAGGCAAAACAGAACTCGCCCTCCTTCGTCCAACCGTAGTACAGGGGAGCAACCCCGAGCGGGTCACGCTTCAAGACGAAGCCTCCTGCGGTCGCCTGGGCGCTGGATACCCGACCTGGACTGGAACCATCCCGGGCGAGCCCTCTCTGCTTCAGGTCGGACGATGCCTGCTCCTGGATCTTGAAGCCGACCATCCCCAGGGTGGTATCATTTTCTTCGCGCAATTCGCGCCATGCCCAGCCCCGGTGAGCCATCTTATCCAGCATGCGCTGGATCAACCCGGATCGATGCGCGCCGGCGATCCCTGCGATACCTGCCATCTCCCCTCCTTTCCCTGGTTATTCTCGAATGCCTTCGTTCACGTAACGCATCAACTCGGCGACGCTCAGGTCGCCGATCCCCAATTTATCCACCGTCCGACCCCGCTTCCAGTAGTCGGTGCGATGGACGATGCAGGCAATGCGGATGATGGCATCCATGCCGAGCACCGATACACCAAAACGTTCGCCGAACGAAGCCATGGGGACCAGACTCGCGGGGATGTCCTCGAAGATGTAGCGGTGGCTGAGGCTGCTCGGCGCCTTGATCCCGTAATAACCGGGTTGATTATGGATGGCATCATGCAGGTCTTCGCCGGTCGTGTCGTAAGCCATCTTGAGCCAGTCCATCGCCGTGCGGGCGCGAATCCCCAGGGAGGAGGCTACGGTCACCCGCTCCCGGTCGAGCGCCTCCAGCACACGTGCCACCGAGGGGGTCACCCCTTCGATATAGAACTGGTAATCGCCATGCGTGGCTTCGATCCATCCGGCGTTCAGCAGGGTCAGGGCGGGGTGGAAGATGGCGCCCATGTTATTCACGCCTGTGTTCAACACGTTCACACCGTCGATGAATTGCGGGTAGGCTGCCTGGATCGCGTCCAAGACCCGCTCGTTGCGCGTGGCGGGGAGGGCAGCCAGCGGCACAGCCTCCTTGATCCGGAAGATGCGCGCCTCCGCCGGACCATCCGAACGGCTGGCGTAGATGAAGGTCTCCGCTTCTGCAACGGTTACATCTGCCTTGCAGCCTTCATCGTGCAGGACCTTGGTAAATTCGAGCGTGCCGCCAGTGCGCCCGGGGTGCAGGATGATCATCTGTCCATTCTTTAAATGCGGCGCGCAGGCTTTGGCAACATCCGCATGCGCTGACGAAGGGACCACCACCATCACCACCTGGGCACGCTTGAGGGCATCCCCCATGTCGGAGGTGACCCCTTTCAACTTCCCGAATCCATGCAGACCATCGCCTGCGTTCTCCAGTTCGATGCCGCCGCGCTTCTTGATCAGGCTGATGTGATCGAAGGTGCGGTTTTGGAGCGTGACGTGAAAGCCCATCAATGCCAGGTGGGCAGCCATGGCTTTGCCGCCGTGTCCGGCACCGATCACGGTGTATCTCTCAGGTGTGCTCATACTTGCTCCTTTCCAATCAATAAAAGGCGGTCTTTCTCGGTCAGCGGCTGGCCTGCGTGGTCAACAGCCAGGCACATACCGTTGAGGATGCGCGTGCGCACCATCCCCCGACCAAAGCGGTTGTTCTGCAGTTGTGGGGCATCAAGGATGCCTGCACTGACTGCTTTCGCCAGGGTCGCCGCGTCTGTCCATGCATCGACCACGCCCGATCCTGCCAGCGATTGGATCGCGTCCAGGGTGATCTTTGCCTCGGCGACCAACTCGTTTCTTCGCGCCTGGATGAGCGTATCAGCCGTCATGTCTGGCGCGCCGTGCAGCGCGTTCTCGATCGCACGCCGGGCGATCCGGCTGGCGGCGATCACATCCTCCGCCGTGGCGGCGTGGTCAGCCTCGGTATGCCCAACGATGTGGACGATGTTCGGTTTGAGCGCCATCTGCACGTAGATGCTGGCAGCCAGGTGGCCGCGCGCCGCCTCAGGATCGAGCGGATAACTGAGCAAGCCCGTGCGCGTCTGCGTCCAGACCCGGAATCCCGCACCGGCAAGCGGGTCGATCAGGTCCAGGATGGCAAGCATTTTCGCCAGGTCCATTGCGTCCGACAGTCCGGGCGGGCTGTTGAACATCATCTGGGCGATATAATCCTGCACGCCAAAGTGCCGGGCGTTATAGGCGGCGAGGAAAGCCGAGACGATATACACCACATCCGGCGCGTCGCGCATGCCCCAGTGGTGCGGCTCATTCAACTCCACCGGGATGCCGCGCCCCCCGTACCATGCCATGACCTGCTGGTGCTCCCGGATCGACCCTTCCAGGTCCCAGGGGCCGCGCCCGTCCATCTGGTTGAACCAGAAGAGCGGGATGGCACACCAGGCGATGTGGATGCTCTCGACATACATTTCCGCCAGGCGGATAAAATCGTCTGTGCCGGAATAGGTGCGCAGGAGCGGGTAGTTCCCGCGCTGTGCCGCCTGGTAAAGGCTGCGGTAATCTTCCGGGCTGCGCACTGGCACCCCGCCTGCACCTTTTCGGCGCGGGTCCTGTCGTTCAGGGTGGAAGAAATTCTCCTGGGC
>JBFYSG010000102.1:0-5829 GCA_041301835.1 Chloroflexota bacterium
AGTTCGCCGCCCTGCTGCCGGGCCTCGGCGCGCTGGAAGCCCAGGAGGTGCGCCTGCGCCTGCACAAGTACATCAGCCTGAACAATACCTACTATCAGGGTCCTGAACTTCATCTCTCGCTCGGCGTCGCCACCGGGCAGCCCGGCGAGGCGTTGGAGGATATCCAGCGCCAGGCAGATGACCGCATGTATGCCGAGAAGCGCGAATACCACCAGCAGGCGCCGCACGCCTCCGCTGGACGCCCTTAATATCAAAAATCCCCGGGAGGCACTCTCCGGGGAGTCTCGGTCTGCCGGTCCTTACTTCTTTCTCAAGATGCGCCAGGCATAGATGCCCAGACCGAACCCACCCAGCAGGAAGATGGCGCCGAGCACGCCCAGCAGGGGCGTGGTCCCTTTCCCGCCGGGCTCATCTCCAGCCACCTGCAGTTGGGCGCCGAAATCGACATAGGTGGTATCGCCTGCCACGACCTCCACGCTGGTGTTGAGTTCAGTGGTCGGGTTGTAGCCGGTGGGCACACCGCCGCTGACGGTATAGGTGCCCGGCACCAGGTCGGTGAAGCATGCCCGCAGGGGCTCCTCCGTGTCCCCGTCTTCGTCCTGGTCTTCCAGGTCGAGGCTGGAGGAGCTGTCGAGGGTCTGCGAGTACTGCCCGTTGAGGCTGATCAGGCTGATGGCGCCGCCGTCGAGACCGAACTCGATCTCCTGGCGCATGCCGTCCCCGTTGAGGTCCACGTACAACAGCACGCAGACCGTGGCGGTGCCGCCCGCTCCCGGGGTGGGGGTGGGTCGGGTGGGCGCCGGTGTGGGCGATGGACCGGGCGTGGGTGATTCGGCTGCCGGTCCGCCGACGCCGATGAGCAGCTGCTGACCTTCAACCAGGTCGCAGTTTTCATTCAATTGGTTGGTCGTGCGCAGGAATTCCACCGACACGTTGGTCAGCAGGGAGATGCGTGTGCAGGTATCCCCCGCCTGCACAATGTAAATGATGCGCCCGTCCGGCATGGCGGTGGGCGTGGCATACTGGGTCTGGTATTTCGGCGCAGCCGCTGCCGGCACCTGCGCCCAGATCAGGACGCCGGCGAGCAGGAACAGGCAGAAAACAATTAACTTGGTCTTGAAAGCCATAGGAAAAGATTATATCATTCTTGGAATGATATAATCGCCACGCAGGCGCTGGAGGAGGCGGAATGGCTTTACAGGTGATCGTTGGAGCACAATGGGGCGATGAAGGCAAGGGGCGCATCGTGGATTGGTACGCCGCCCAGGCAGATTACACCGCCCGTTTCAACGGCGGGGATAATGCCGGGCACACCGTCACGGTGGGCAGCCAGATCTACAAACTGCATCTCATCCCTTCCGGGATCATCCACCCGCAGGTGATCGCGGTGATGGGCAACGGCATGGTCATCAATCCGCATACCCTGCTGGAGGAGATGGCGATGCTGCGCAAGGCGGGGGTGGAGATCGGTCCCAACCGCCTGCGCATCTCGCATGCCGCCCACCTCATCACCCCAGCCCACCAGGCGCTCGACCGGGCGCTGGAGGCGCGGCTGGGCAAGGACAACATCGGCACCACCGGGCGCGGCATCGGACCCGCCTATACCGACAAGGCGGCGCGGCGCGGCTTGCGCCTGGGAGATATGCTTTCGCCGGATTTCATCGCCTCCCTTGCTGCGCACCTGGAATCAGCCAACCAGCGCCTGGCAGAGTTGGGCGCCGGGCCGCTCGAGATCCAGCCTCGGCTGGATGAATTTGCCGGCTTCGCCGCCGAGCTCAGCCCGTATATCACCGACACGGCGCGCGAGCTGGAAGGCGCGCTGAAAGCCGGGAAGCAGGTGCTGGTGGAGGGCGCCCAGGGCACCCTGCTGGATATCGACCACGGCACCTATCCTTTTGTGACCTCCTCCAGCACCACCGCGCCGGGTGCGCTCTCCGGTCTCGGTCTGGGCTTGGGGGCGGCGCACGGGGCGCGCGTTACCGGGGTGGTCAAAGCCTTCCAGACGCGCGTCGGCTCGGGACCCTTCCCGACCGAGTTGAGCGGCGACCTGGCAACGCGCCTGCGCGGCAGCGGCGCCAATCCATGGGATGAGTACGGCACGACCACCGGACGGGCGCGCCGGGTGGGCTGGCTGGATGGGGTGCTGCTGCGCTATGCGGTGCGCATCAACGGCATCACCGAACTGGCGGTGACCAAGTTGGATATCCTTTCGGGCTTGGAAACCCTGCGCCTGTGCGCGGCATACGAGGCGGGGGGCACACACCTGGATGACCTGCCGCTTGGACCGGGTCACCTGGGCGGCTTCCAGCCTGTGTATGAAGAACTGCCCGGCTGGCAGGCGGAGGTCCGCGCCGTGCGCCGCTGGGAGGACCTGCCCGCCCCGGCGCGCGCCTACCTGGAGCGCCTGGCGGAACTCTGCGGCGTGCCGGTGCGTCTGGTGAGTGTGGGTCCGGAGCGTGACCAGGTGATCCTCAACCCTTAGCAGGCGCAGACCCGCATAACAGGGCAATAGCCAACATCCCGAATGGATCTTCGGGATGTTGGTTTATTGGAACAGCCTGGGTGTTGGGACTTACTGTTTGGAACAGGCGCGCTCACTGGTAGCGCTTGCGGATCTGGGGCAGGAAATACTCATCGAAGAAGCGCTCGATGTCGTAATCCGGCTTCCAGCCCCAGTCGCGGCGGGCGGTGGAATCATCCACATCCTCGGGCCAGGAATCGACGATGCCCTGGCGGCGGGGGTTCGGCTCGAAGGTGATCTGCGCCTTGGGGAAGGCTTTCAGCGCCCGCTCACGGAAACCGGCGGCGGTCAGGCTGAAAGCGTCGATGTTGTAGACGGTGCGCGTCAGCTTGGCGCGCGGCACGTCCATGAGCATCAGGATGGACTTGATCGCATCCGGCATCGCCATGAAGGAGATGCGCGTATCCTCGCGCACAAAACAGGCGTAGGGCTTGCCCTGCGCGGCGTGGTGCAGCATCTCGGGACCGTAGTCGCTGGTTCCACCGCTGGGCAGGGTGAAGGCGCTGATGAGACCGGGGAAGCGGATGGCTCGGAAATCGAGCATCTGCGGCGGGTCGGGGTCGAGGTGCTTCTGCCCGTGGAACTGGCTGTAGTACAGACCCAGTTTCTCGCAGTAGAGTTTGTTGCAGCCGTACATGGTGTGCGGGGTGTTGTAGTCGTCCTCCTTCACCCGCCCGGCTTTCTGTTTTTCATCCAGGCTGGCGAAGCCGTAGGCGGCGATGGAACTGGGGAAGAGGAACTTGACCGCCCTGGCGTGCTTTTCAGATTTATATGCCGCCAGCATGAGCAGTTGCATGGTCCCTTCCACGTTGATGCGGTGCGCCTCCTCGGTGGCGACCTCCGCCTTGGAGGACAGCGAAGCCGCCAGGTGGAAGATGATGTCGAAGTCGTAATCGTAGAACTGCTTGATGCGATAGACCAGGTCGCCCTGTACGTGACCGGCGGAAAGCGGCTGGATGGCTTCCGGCAGGGGCACCAGGTCGGTGGTGATGATGCGGTAGCCCTCCTTCGCCAAGCCCTGCACCAGTGCCTGCCCGATCTCTCCGCATGCGCCGGTCACAAGGACGGATTTCTGGCTCATAGAACGCTCCTTTATGCTAGAATGACAGAACCGTTCCGCTGACAGGAAGGTCCTGCGCGGTGCTTTTATTGTAATCCATCCTGATTTGATTGGACCGGACTTTCAGTCATCCGCCGGGGTGATTAAACTCATGATCCTTGCCTGCAAACCTTATCAGACCCGCCTGCTTGCGGCTGTATGCCGGGTATGTTTGGTGTGCCTGGTTGCCGCGCTGGCAGGCTGTTCCGGAATGCCGACTGTGCCAACCCCCACCCCCACCCTGGCGCCCGCCACGCAGACGCCCACGATCGTCTGGTTCCCGGCGACCAACACACCCACGCAGGCGCCTGTCGCCAGCCCGCTGCCAAGCGCCGAACCGCTGCCGGGGGTGGCGGAACTGATGTTCAGGGACGATTTCAGCGATGCCGCCCTGTGGAATGTCTCGGTTTCGGATAGCGCCAGCGCCCAGGTGGCGGACAACCGCCTGACCCTGGCATTGAGCGCCGGTCCGCAGAGCATTGCCAGCCTGCGCAGTGAGCCGCTCCTGACCGATTTTTACGCCCAGGTGCGCGTCTATACCAGCCTGTGCCGGGGGAACGACCAGTACGGCATGCTGTTCCGCGCCTCGCCCGGGGGCACGTACTACCGCTTCCTGCTGGCATGCAACGGGTCCATCCGCCTGGAGCGGGTGCGCGGCGGCGCGGTGGAAATCCTGCAAAACTGGGTCCCAAGCGGCGATGCCCCGCCGGGAGCGCCGGCGGAACTCAAGATCGGTATCTGGGTTTCGGGCGCCGAGTTCCGCTTCCTGCTGAACGACCGCTTCCAGTTCAGCCTGCGCGACCCGGTGATGCACAGCGGCACGCTCGGTTTCTTCGCCTACGCCAGCGGCAAGACGCCTGTCATGGTCTCATTCTCAGACCTGGAGGTGTACGTCATGGCATATGTCTCCCCGACCCCCACCCAAACCCCCACATCCACGCCCACGCCGTGACCGGACCCGCCTCCCGATAGGCTATAATGCCGTCATGCGATCCAATAAATTGAACGACCTCGATGCGAAGACCTGGCTCAAGTTCCAGAAATCCTGGTTCGTTCACAACCCGCCGCCGCGCCGCAAGGACGTGCTGGTGCATCCGGCGAAATTTCCCGAGACGCTGGCGCAGGAGTTCATCGAGTTCTTCACCCACCGGGGCGGGACGCTGCTGGATCCCATGGTCGGCACAGGCTCCACGCTGGTGGCGGCACTGCGCGCCGGGCGCCATGCCTGGGGCATCGAGTTGAATGAACGCTATGCCGGGATCGCCCGGGATGCGGTCGCTGCCGAGCGCGCCAGCCTGGGGGAATCTGCCCGGGAACTGACCAGCGAGGTGCTCACCGCCGATGCGGCTCAGGCTGGTACCCTGGGGCTGCCGGTCTTCGACTATGTGCTCACCTCGCCGCCCTACTGGGACATGCTGCACGCCCGCGGCGCGGGGACGCAGCAAAAACGCCGCCAGGCGCCGGACCTGGATGTCACCTATTCCGAAGACCCGCACGACCTGGGCAATGTCCACGATTACGACCTGTTCCTTGAAAGGCTGGTCGCCATCTACACCGGGCTGAAACCCCTGCTGCGGGAGAAAGCCTATCTCACCGTCATCGTCAAGAACGTGAAGAAAGGCGGCAGGGTCTATCCTCTGGCGTGGGACCTGGGGCGTGAACTGGACAAGGTCTACACGCTCAAGGATGAGAAGGTCTGGTGCCAGGATAACCAACCGCTCGCCCCGTTCGGGCTGGGTTCCGCCTGGGTGAGCAACACCTTCCACCACTACTGCCTGCAGTTCCGCAACGACCGCTAAACCTCGATGGGCCTCTTCTCGAAACTCGTCAACGCGTGGAAAGCCGTCCTCCAGTTGGGACCTCGGCAGGTGGGTCTGTACGTCGTGTACCGCCTTGGGCTGGCAAGCGGGCATTATCGTCGTGTCACCGCAAACGGGGAGACGCCAGCCGCGGTGGGGGAACTGGCGGCGGTCCTGCCGCTTCCCGCGCCGGAAGACCTGGAGCGGGTTCTGGGTGATGCGGACAGAAAAGCCCTGCTCGCCGCGGCGGACGAGGTCTGCGCCGGCAGGGTGCGCCTTTTCGGTGCCGACCCGCTCCCCCTGCAACTGACCTGCCCCGCCCCGCTGGTGCACTGGACCGACTACGAGAGAGGCAGGGTGCCCCTGCCCCTGCAGGATCTGCCGCTGGCGGATGTGAAATTCCTGTGGGA
>JBFYSG010000103.1:0-3897 GCA_041301835.1 Chloroflexota bacterium
ACCCACACTCCCAACCCGAGCATGACTGCGACAAGCACATTTACAGAAACCCTGACGCCCAGCCTGACCCCCAGCGCCAGCCCCAGCACGACAGCGACCTTCACATTCACCTACACGGCAAGCCAGACGCCCTCGCTGACGCCCAGCGAGACGCCGACGGAAACACCCACAGACACTCCGGTCTTGCTGCCCACCATTCCTTAAGGTACCAGGTGCCCATGCCCGAACTTCTTCCCTTCATCAAAAATCTCTGCAGCCTGCCCGGCCTCTCGGGCTGGGAGGAACCGGCTGCCCGGTTGATCGAAGAACGCTGGAGGCCACTGGTGGACCAGGTCAGCCTGAGCCGGGTCGGCTCGCTTCACGGGCTGAAGCGCGGAACCGGCCCCGAGCCGCGGCCTGCGATCATGCTCTCGGCGCACATGGATGCCATCGGTTTGATGGTAAGCGGGGTCGTGGATGGCTTCCTGCGGGTCAGTTCCGTCGGTGGGGTGGACCCCCGCACCCTGCCCGGACAACTGGTGAACGTGCATGCCAGCGGAGGCGGGGAGGCGGAAACCAGCTCCCTGCCGGGGATCATCGCCCAGCCCGGCTCCCGCTTGCTGCCGCCTGAAACCAACGACGGCACGGTACCGCTGGAATACCTGCTGGTCGATGTGGGGCTGCCAGCGGAAAAGGTGAAAGTTCTGATTAAGGTCGGTGACCTGGTTTCCTTTGCCAGCGAACCGCTGGACCTGGCGGGCGGGGCACTGGCAGCCCACACGCTGGATAACCGCGTCTCGGTGGCAGCCCTGACGGTCTGCCTGGAGGAACTGCAGGGCCGCCCACATGCCTGGGATGCCTGGGCGGTGGCCTCCGTGCAGGAAGAGACGGGCCTGACCGGGGCGTATACCTCCACTTACCAACTGGCTCCATCCCTGGTGATCGCCGTGGATGTCACCTTCGCCAAGGGTCCCGGCTCCAGTGACTGGCAGACCGTCCCGCTGGGCGAGGGTCCCGGTTTGTGCATGGGGCCGAACATCCACCCGAAGGTGCACAAGGCGCTGAAGGAGCAGGCGGAGAAACTCGAGATCCCCTTCACGCTGGAATATGCCCCGCGGCACACCGGCACGGATACCTTTGCCGCCCAGGTCACGGCGGAGGGCGTCCCCGCGGCGCTGATCGGCATCCCGCTGCGCTACATGCACACCCCGGTCGAGGTGGTGGTGCTCAAGGATATCCAGCGCGCCGGGCGCCTGATGGCGGAGTTCATCGCCAGCCTGACACCTGAAAGCCTGCAAACCTTTGCGTGGGAGAAGTAGAACCATGGCAGCCTTCGGACCCTCCCAGATCAAATTGCTCGAAAAACTCTGCACTGCCGCCGCCGTATCCGGTGACGAAGGCGAGGTGCGCAGCCTCGTCCTGGAGGCGATCAAGCCGCACTGCTCCCATGTCAGGGTGGATGCGCTGGGCAATGTCCTGGCGGAAAGGAAGGGGAGTGCCCGCAGGCGCCTGCGGGTCATGGTCTCGGCACACATGGACGAGGTGGGCTTCATGCTGGTGGCGGAGGATGGCGACGGCCTTTACCGCTTTGAGCCAGTGGGCGGCATCGATCTGCGCCAACTGGTGGGCAAGGCGGTGCTGGTCGGCAGTAAGCACACGCCCGGCGTGATCGGAGCGCGTCCCATCCACCTGACCACCGCGGAGGAACGCAAGCGCACGATCACGCTCGAGACGCTGCGCATCGACCTCGGTCCCGGTGGCAAGGCGGACCTGGGCGACCGGGCGGTCTTTGCCACCCGTTTCATATACAACAAACCTTCCATCATGGCACGCGCCCTCGATGACCGGCTGGGCGTGGCGCTGCTGATCGAACTGGTGAAGGAGGCGCCGGAGAACATCGACCTGCTGGCAGCCTTCACCGTGCAGGAGGAGATCGGCCTGCGGGGCGCGCGTGTGGCAGCCCACGCCCTCGACCCGGACCTGGCGATCGCGGTCGATTCCACGCCTGCCAACGACCTGCCCGACTGGGAAGGCAAGGAGAACGAAGCCTATAACACCCGCCTGGGATTTGGACCGGCGATCTACATCGCCGACGGCTCCACGGTCTCAGACCCGCGCCTGGTGCGTCTGTTCGCCACGGCGGCGGAAGCCGAAGGCATCCCCTATCAATACCGCCAGCCTGGCGGGGGCGGGACGGATGCCGGGGCGATCCACAAGGCGCGGGCGGGCATTCCGAGCGTCTCCATCTCCGTCCCGCACCGTTACGGGCATACTCCCGTGCTGCTGGCGCGCTTCGAAGACTGGAAGAACACGCATACCCTGCTTCAGGCAGGCTTGCGCCGCCTGACCCCGGGCATTCTCGCCGGGGAGCGGAAGTAGAGATCATTTTTCGAAAACAAAAAAACTTCAGGGAATCCGATGAAAAAACTCCTTCAAAAACTGACCGAAACCTTCTCCCCCTCAGGGTATGAGGATGCCATCCGCGAGGTCATCCGCCTCGAGGTCAAATCGCTGGCAGACGAGGTGCGCACGGACGCACTGGGCAACCTGATCGCCCGGAAAAAAGGCAAATCCGCGGCAGCCAGGCGGATCATGCTGGCAGCCCACATGGATGAGATCGGGCTGATGGTGACCCACGTGGATGAGAAAGGCTTCGCCCGCTTCACCGGCATCGGAGGCATCCGTCCTGCCGCGATGACCGGCACGCGGGTCCGCTTCGTCAACGGCACGCCGGGTGTCATCGGCACCGACCGCATGACGGATGCCAGCCGGGCGCCCTCCCTGGAACAGTGCAGCATCGACATTGGAGCAGAAAGCCGCAAGGACTCCGCGGTGAAGGTGGGGGATGTGTGCGGGTTCGAGCGCCCGTTCCTGGACATGGGGAAGCGGCTGGTGGCCAAGTCGATGGATGACCGCATCGGCTGCCTGGTGCTCATCGAGACCCTGCGCAGCCTGAAGGACTCTCCCAATGACCTGTACTTCGTCTTCACCACCCAGGAGGAGGTGGGGGTCCGCGGGGCGACCACCTCGGCCTTCGGGATAGATCCACACCTGGGGCTGGCGGTGGACGTGACCGCCACCGGCGATACGCCCAACTGCCTGAAGATGGAGGTGGGGCTGGGCAAGGGACCAGCCATCAAGGTGAAGGATTCCGGCATGCTGGCTGACCCGAGGGTGGTTGCCTGGATGATCGCCGGTGCCGAGAAGAGTCGCCTCCCCTATCAGCGCGAGGTGCTGGAGGCAGGTTCGACGGATGCGCGCGCCATCCAGTTGACCCGCTCCGGCGTGCCGGCCGGCTGCCTTTCCATCCCCTGCCGCTACGTCCACACCCCCTCCGAGATGGTGGACCTGGATGACGTGCAGAACGCCGTCAAACTGTTGACGGCGCTGCTGGGAAAACCCCTGCCGAAAGAACTGGAATAAAAAAACTCCCGGGTCACCCCCGGGAGTTCGTTCTAACGGACAACGGTGATGGTGTAGATATCGGTGTAGTGCCCGGCCGGGTAGGTATCCCAGCCGTCGTTGATCGGGGCATCGAAGACCATGTCGATGATGATCTCGTGGTCTCCCAGGGGCCACAACCTGATCAAGCCGTTGAATACACGACAGTAGCGGTCCACCTGGAACTCATCTGTTTTGTACATTGTACTCATATCCACGGCGACACCATCCGCCACCCAGGTGTACGTGATGTGCTCAAAGTTCTGATCCAGAACTTCGGTGGTCGTCGTGCACCATCCGGACGAAACAAGCACGGTTTGGGTGTAGATAACGGTTGCCTCCCAGTAGTCTTCACCCGGGGGTTCACTGTCTCCATAACCATATACCAGGGATCTAAGGTCCTCGTAATAGAGGCCCTCGCTAAAATCGACGTATTCGATCTCAAGCGAGAGAGGCGGGGCGGGGGCTTCCGTTGGG
>JBFYSG010000104.1:0-2803 GCA_041301835.1 Chloroflexota bacterium
CCCCAATCCCGCTGAACTGGATATAATGTAGTCGAAATAACCTGTCTGGATGGATATTAATACATGATCTCAACTGTCACCACTTCCACCGTCACCACGTTGACGAACGTTTCCCTGGCAGGCACCCTGGGGCTGATCGGTGTGATCTTCCTACTGACCCTGCTGGTGCAGAAGGAGATCAGCACGACCATGGGCGGCAAGAAGATGGAGCGCTGGTCGCGTGCCCTCAACATCGGCATCCCGCCGCTGCTGATCGTTTTTATCACCATCGTCATCGTCCGCATCGCGCTGGCGCTGCAATAGGCACACTCCTAAAAAACAGCCGTACAGTTCACCTGTACGGCTTTTCTTTTTAACCCCAACCCGTGTTCAACCAAGCGTCAACGGCAGGATGATATACAGGGTCACATTCGTGATGCCGTGCGCCAGCGATACCCCCAGCAGGGAGCGTGTTTTCAGGGCAAAATACCCGAACATCAACCCCACCACCGAGGCGAAGAGCACATCGAAGGCGGAGAAATAACCGATGTGCAGGATCCCGAACAGGAGCGAGATGATCCAGATGGCGATCCCGCCGAACAACTGCACCCCGGTCACCTGCAGCAGGCTGCGGAAGATGATCTCCTCCAGGAAGCCGGTAAAGACGAACAGGATCAGGACACCCATGAAGATATCGAATCCCCTGGCGGGTACCAGCGCCTGCGGGCGCAGGATGTAATACTCGCACAGGCCCAGCACCAGGCCCACCAGGCTGAACGCCAGCTGGCGCTGCCAGCCTGCCAGGGTCAGGTACAGCCGGTTGGCGGTCAAGCCCACGCTGCGGGCGGAAAAATAGACTGCCATGAACAGGGGCACGCCCACGATCATGTAGCGGTACATGATGGGGATATTGAAGATCGCCAGCGGCAGGGATAGACTCAGCAGGCGGATCAGGGGCGCCAGCGCCAGGATGATCAGGTAGCGCCGGAAGGGTCCCTGCTGGATGATCGAGCCGTGGATGAGCAGCCCGACCATGATGCTGGCATGCAGGATGATCCCGAGGGTGGGGTCCACCAGCACGGTGATCATTTCCGCCGCGCTGATCAGCAGCAGGTACAGGATGGCGATGCCCAGGTTGCGGAAGAAAGGGATGTAATAGAAACGCGCCAGGGTCTGCCAGCGGAAATCCCGTATACCGAACCGGGCGCGGCGTGCCGGGGGCGCTTCCAGCGCCTGCCCTGCCGCGCTGCCTTCGTCCGGGATGGCTGAGGCTGCCTCGATCTGTGTGCGCGCCCAGGTCAGCCCGTCCAGGGCAACCGTGTTTTCAGGATCGATATCCAGGGCATGCTGGAAATAGACCGCCGCGCTGCGGGCATCTGCCGAAGACCAACCCAGCAGGATCCAGGGCATGGCATTATCGGGTTGTTTTTCAGCCTGGGTGAACAGGGACCGGCGCAGGGAATGCGTCTCGCTCCTGCCCTGCAGGTCTTCCGCCTCCTGCCGGGTCTTATACCCCGCACCGGGCGTCGGCGTTCCCTTTTCCATCCGCGCATACGCCACGCGGGTGAGCATGGTCGTCTTCGGGTGTTCCCCCTCCGTCTTGGGCGCGCTTTTTTTCAAAGGCACAGATTATTTACCAACCGTTTGTAGGATATAGGCACCCAGTTCCACGCGCGGCAGCAGGGTGCTTCCGCTGACGACCACCAGGTCAGGTCCCGCCTGCAGTTGGTTCACCACCACACCGGTTTCGTTGAGGATGCAACTGACCTCCAGCATCTGGCTGACGCTCAGATCGGTGAAGATCTGGTCATGGAAGGTCTCGACCAGGTCGGGCACCCTGACCCAGTTCTCGGGGGTCAGCAGGGTCTGGTAGATCGCCTGGATGATCAGTTCCTGGCGGTCGAGACGAGCCCACTCGCTGGCAGCGCTTATGCGCACCAGGTCCAGCGCCATGGCGCCCGTCAGGTGCTGGAACCCGGCGGGGAAATACCCTTTATCCTCCGCCCTGCCGTCCACTTCCACAGGCAGGATGACATCGATCCCGCCCAGGGCATCGATGAATTCAGCGAAGGCTGCCTGCTTGATGACGAAATAATGCTCCGGGGTGTAGCCGAAATTGACCTGCAGGGTCGCCGCGAACAGGTTGACCGCCGCCTCCATGCGCTCGCGGTCATCCCCGCTGGCGAGGTTCTTGCCCTGTAGATAGACATTGTTCAGCGTCGTGCTGGAGATGCCCTGGTCTGCCAGTCCCGGGGTGCCAACCCACAACTCGGAGGGCAGGGAGAGGATATTGATGGTCTTGCTGTCATAATCCACCCGCACCAGGCGGATGCCGTCGGTGCCGCGCGGTGGCAGGCTCTCGCCCAGCGCCATGAAGCCCAACGAGCCCGTCTCGCAGCGGCTCTCGGAGGTGGTGGCGGTCGATTCGACGGTTGCCTGCTGCTCCCCTGCAGGCGCAGGTGAGGCTGTGCTGGTCTTATTGACCAGTGAAATGGCTGGTCCCAGCGGGACGAACATCAGGATCACGACCACGGCGATAAGGATGAGCACGATCCCGACTGAAATGGCAATCCAGACTCCGCGTTTCATGCTGGTTCCTCCTTAAGATACAGGCTCAAGCGAACCGGGGATTCGTTGACATCCAACGATCAGGTCATGACACGACATGTTTACCGACAGAATTGTAACCCAAAAATACCAACCCCTGACTTTACAACCAACCATCCAGGTGCACGCCCTCCGGGGGCGGGGCATTCATTGTTGAAGTCCGGTCTGCCGGGGTCATTCCTGCACCTGGATCCAGAAGTGCAGCGAGCGGTAAATG
>JBFYSG010000105.1:0-2871 GCA_041301835.1 Chloroflexota bacterium
TAACGGCTTGCGCATCGTGCTCCTCGACCTGGTCCCAAAACTGATCGAGCACCAGCGCGAGGCCATCTGGGTGGAGTGGGCAGTCTTCCTGCCCATCTACGCCATCGCCGTCATCATCATCCTCAACACGGCAGCGGGAGGCTGAGCCATGGCTGAAAAACATAGAACCCTCTCCCTTGCCAGGCGCGGCTACGATTTCGAGACCTTCATGTGGGTCTTCGTGCGCCTCACGGCGCTGGCAATGTACCTGTGCGCCTTCATAGGCCTGGTAGGTGCGCTCATCATGGGCGCCCGCACCCAGATGAACCTTGCGGATGTCATCCGCTGGACCTTCATGCCCAACCCAAACCACATCCTGAACACCAACGTGCCCGATCTTACCCCCTGGTCCACCACGTTCTGGAAGGTGATGGGCAGCATTTTCGTGGTCTTCGCCACCACACACGGTCTGCACGGTCTTTTATCCGTTATTGAGGACTACCTCACCCGCCCCGGACTGCGCCGGGCGCTCAGGATCATCGTGATCCTGATCACGCTGCTGATGAGCGGCATCGGCATTTACATGATCCTGACCGCATAGGAGCAGTCCGATGAAAACCCACCAATTCGATGTCGTTGTGATCGGAGCCGGCGGAGCAGGCCTGATGGCAGGGTTGTACGCCTCGCGCGGCGCCAGCACCGCCATCATCAGCAAGTTATACCCCACCCGCTCGCACACAGGCACGGCGCAGGGAGGCATCGGCGCCGCCCTTGGCAGCCAGGAAGAAGACCACCCCGAATGGCATACCTACGACACCGTCAAGGGTTCAGACTACCTCGGTGACCAGGATGCCATCGAGTTCATGTGTGAAGAAGCCGTCAAGGCGGTGTACGAACTGGAACACATGGGGCTGCCCTTCGACCGCACCCCCGAAGGCCGCATCTCGCAGCGACCGTTCGGCGGGCATACCAACAACGTCACCGGCAAGCCAGTGCGCCGTGCCTGTCACGCCGCCGACCGCACCGGGCACATGATCCTGCAGACCCTCTACCAGCAGTGCCTGAAGAACAAGGTCAACTTCTTCGATGAATTCCAGGTGGTGGACCTGTTGATGGTGAACGGCAAGGCTGCGGGTGTCGTGGCCGTGGAACTGGCGACCGGCGAGATGCATGTCTTCCATAGCAAGGCGGTCATCTTCGCCACCGGCGGGCACGGGCGCATCTGGGAGATCACCTCGAATGCCTATGCGTTCACCGGTGATGGCCCCGCGGTCGTCATGCGCCGCGGACTTCCCCTGGAGGACCTTGAGTTCTTCCAATTCCACCCAACGGGCATCTACAAACTAGGCATCCTCATCACCGAGGGTGTGCGCGGCGAGGGAGGCATCCTGCTCAACGGCAAGGGGGAGCGTTTCATGGAAAAGTACGCCCCCAAGGTGAAGGACCTGGCCTCGCGGGATGTGGTCAGCCGCGCCATATATATGGAAATCCGCGACGACAACGGGGTGAATGGACAGAACTACGTCTACCTGGACGTGCGCCCCGAGTCGGTAAACAAGTACGCAGCCCTCGATGGGCGCAAAAACCCGGATGGCACCCCCTACACAGTCAGCGGTGAGGAGATCCTGGCGAAACTGCCCGACATCGTAGATTTCTGCCGAGTCTACCTGGGTGTTGATCCGATCACCCAGCCCATGCCCATCCAGCCCACCGCCCACTACGCCATGGGCGGTATCCCAACCAATAAATACGGCGAGGCGCTCGCCGACGAGAAGAATACCGTCATCCCCGGCCTGTACGCCGCAGGGGAGTGCGCCTGCGTCTCGGTGCATGGCGCCAACCGCCTGGGGACAAACTCGCTGCTCGACCTGGTCGTCTTCGGCAAGCATGCCGGCCTGCGGGCGGCGGAGTTCGCCAGGGGGGCAGAAATTCAACCCCTGCCCGAAGACCCGGCTGCCTTTGCCGCCGCACAGTTCGAGCGCATCCGCGCCGCGGATGGCAGCGAGAACGCCTTCGACATCGCCACGCAGATGAAAAAGGTGATGTTCGATGATATGGGCATCTTCCGCTCCGGGAAAGGGATGGAGAACGCCCTGGAAGCCGTGCGCCTGCTCAAGCAGCGCTTCACCCACGTCCGCCCGACCGACAGTGGTGCGGTCTTCAACATGGAATTAATGAACATCTGGGAACTGGGTAACCTGCTCGACCTGGCAGAATTGACCACCCTCTCCGCCATCGCCCGCACCGAAAGCCGCGGCGGTCACTCGCGTGAAGATTACCCCGACCGGGACGACCAGAACTGGCTGAAACACAGCATGATCTGGCGCGAACCGGATGGAAAGGTCACCCTGAAGTACAAACCGGTCGTGATGACGAAATTCGAGCCCAAGGTGCGCACGTACTAGGAGGCAGAATCATGCAAGCCACCCTCAAGATCTTCCGCTACAACCCCGAAAAGGATCGCAAACCCTCCTACAAGACCTACAAACTGGAGGCGATCGAGACCGACCGCGTCCTTGACCTGCTGGAAAAAGTGAAAGGCTACCAGGATGGCACCCTTTCCTTCCGCCGCTCGTGCGCCCATGGCATCTGTGGGTCCGACGCCATGCGCATCAACGGCATGAACCGCCTGGCCTGTAAGACCCTGGTGCGGGATGTCGGCTGGAAGATCACGGTGGAGCCGATCCTGGGCTGACCGGTGATCAAAGATCTCATCGTCGACATGGAGCCGTTCTTCGAGAACTATACGAAGGTCATGCCCTGGTTCGTTAATGACGATCCGGCACCGGAAAAGGAACGTTACCAGAGCGTCGAGCGGCGCGCCCTCTTCGATGACACCACCAAGTGCATCCTGTGCGCTTGTTGCACCACCTCCTGCCCGTCGTTTTGGGG
>JBFYSG010000106.1:0-4574 GCA_041301835.1 Chloroflexota bacterium
TCCATTACATGGTCGGCAACCACGATTGGTACTACCACCTGCCGGGCGCGGCGTACGATGCCATCCGGGCGGAGGTGATCGCGGCGTTGGGTTTATCGAACCCGCCAACACCCTTCCCGCACCAGGCAAAGGAATCCGGTCTGCTGAGCGAACTGCTGGCGAGATATTCGGTCCATGCCCAGCACGGCGACCTGTATGATACTTTCAACTACAACCCGGATAGCGACCAGGCGAACAAGCGTGATTCGGCTGCGCTGGGTGATGCCTTTGCCGTCGAGATCATCAACCGTTTCCCGCTGGAGGTGGAGCGGCGCATGAAGGATGTACTGCCGCCCGACCTGCTGGTTGCGCTGCGCGAATTGGTCAATGTACGCCCGGTGCTGGCAACGCCGTTATGGATCAGCAGCCAATTGCGTCAGAACCATGTCCCCCAGGCGCTGCAGGATCAGCTCAAGGACATCTGGGACGAACTGGGCAACCAGTTCCTGGCGCTCCCCTTCGTACGGGCTGCCGACTTGAAATTCAAACTGGACTTTGTGGACGGCTTGGAAGCCCTGATCAGGATCACCGAACGCTTTGCCTTCAAGACCATCGACGGTCTGGTGGTCTGGCTGAGGAAGAAATTCTGGTCCGAGGAGATCACTTTTGCCAAGCACGCCTTGAAAGAGGATGCCTTCCTGAACCGCAAGGCGCAGTTCATCGTGTACGGTCACACCCACCACCATGAAGTGGTTCCGCTCGATTCGATCCCCGACACGCCGGCGGCGACCAACCAGATCTACCTGAATTCAGGCACCTGGCACACGTATTACGACCTGGCGGTGTTCAAGCCGGAGGAGCAGAAGTTCATCCCCTACCAGGTATTGACCTACCTGACCTTTTACCGCGGGGATGAGCGCGGCGGCAGGCGCTTCGAAGCCTGGTCGGGTTCCTTCTCCAATTAACCGCTGCCAGCCCCCATCCTACACAGGAACAGGATATTTTTCATGCCCGAATACATCTATCTCATCCACCCCTTCCGCGAAGGTTTTTATAGCCAGCCCAACGTGGAGGAGGAAAAAGCCATGCAGGACCATTTTGCCTATCTCCAGCAAGCCGCCCAAGCCGGGACGCTCCTGCTGGCAGGACCCTGCCTGGACGACACCTTTGGCGTGGTCATCTTCCGCGCCGCGAGCGAGGCGGAAGCCCAGGCGTTCATGGAGAAAGATCCCTCGGTGAAAGCCAACGTGATGATGGCGGAACTGCACCCGCTGCGCGTCTCGCTGCGGGGCGCGTGAGGCGCACGCTCCCTGATGAAGCCATCGACCCATTACAAAGACTCCGTCCTGCGCAGCGTGGCGCTCTGTGCGCAGGGCTTGCATGCCGCCAATGGCAGCGCCGCGGCGCCCGGTGTCGAGCGTCTCTATGAGATGGTGGAGCAGATCGGCTGTCTCCAGATCGATACCCTGCACGTGGTGCGCCGCAGCCAGTACCTGGTACCCTGGAGCCGCCTGGGGCATTATGATCCCCAGGACCTGGAGGCGCTGCAAACCGGTCCCGGGCGGCGGTTGTTCGAGGGCTGGCAGCACGCGGCGTGCATCATCCCTTTGATAGAATACCGCTATCAGATGCCGCGCCAGCGCAGCCTGCGCGAGGATCCCGGCAACTGGTACACCCGCTGGCTGTCTGCGCAGAGCCACCCGCAGGAGGTCGAGCAGGTGCGCCAGCGCATCATCAAGGAGGGGGCGCTGAAAGTGAGCGATTTCGAGCGCGGCGACCATCCCGCCGGCTCGTGGTGGAACTGGCGCCCGGCGAAGGTGGCGCTCGAGTACCTGTACGCCTTTGGGGAGTTGATGATCGCCGGCAGGGATAAATTCCAGCGCATCTATGACCTGACAGAGCGCGTCCTGCCGGAGTGGGTGGACCGGCGCGAGCCGACCGCGGCGGAACGCGACCGTTTCTGGGTGGAACGCGGCGGGAAAGCCCTGGGGATCTTTCAGCCGCGCCACGCTGGTGATTACACCTGGATGAAGGTGACCCGCTCGAAACCCATCGTGGCTGCCCTGCTGCAAGAGGGCATATTCCTGCCGGTCAGCGGCAGGCTCGCCGATGGCAGCACGGCGGAATGGCTCATCCACCGCGACAACCTGCCCCTGCTGGAACAGGCGGCGGATGGCGCCCTGAAAGCCGGACGCACAACCTTCCTCAGCCCGTTCGACAGCCTGTTGTGGGCGGTCCGCCGCGATGAGCAGTTGTGGGGTTTCCACCAGGCATTGGAATGTTACCTGCCTGCCCCCAGGCGGGTGTACGGTTACTTCAGCCTGCCCATCCTGCACCGCGAGCGCCTGGTGGGGCGCTTCGACCCCAAGTTGGAACGAAAAACCGGCCTCCTGCGCATCAAGTCGCTGCACCTGGAGGACGGGGTCGCGCCGGGCGAGCAACTGGTCGCCGGGGTCGCCCGCGCCCTGCGTGATTTCATGACCTTTCACCAGGCAGGTGAACTGGTGATCGAAAAGAGCCAGCCGGCAGACTTTGGGCGCAAACTGCTGGCAAAGGCAGCCTGAGGAGCACGTATGCCCACCTTCCCCCTGCTGGCGATCGCCCGCACTGCCGGCAACCCGGTCATCGAAAATGAAACCGCCACCTTCCTGTGGCAGGGTAAATCCGCGCCCCTGCTGGTGGAGGATGTGCACAACTGGGATGAGGCACCGCAGAAGATGGCGCACGCCGCGCCCGGGTTGTGGCTGGTCACCCTGCAATTACCGCCCGATGCCTACGTGGAATACGCCTTCATCGATCCCCGCACGGGTCTGCGCGTGGAGGATCCACTTAACCCGAACAAGGTCTCGAACGGCATGGGCGCCTGGAACCACTACTTTTACATGCCGCGCGGCTGCCCGACCGAACTGGTGCGGCGTGTGCGCGGCATGCAGCATGGCAGGGTCACGCGCCACCAGGTGCCCACGCGCGGCCACGCGGTGGGGGAACGGCGCACCGTCCACCTGTACCAGCCGCCGGTCAGCCAGCCGGTGCCGCTGGTGGTGGTCTACGACGGCAGCGATTACCTGCAGAAGGGCAAGTTGAACCTGATCGTCGACAACCTGCTGGCGCTCAAGCGCATCCGTCCCATTGCCCTGGCGCTGGTGCAGAACGGCGGTGCGGCGCGCACCCTGGAGTATTCCTGCGCAGACGCCACCCTGGATTTCCTGTTCGACCAGGTCATCCCGCTGGCGCAGGAGCACCTGACACTGCTGCCCCCCGGCGGCGAGCCGTACGGCATTGTGGGCGCTTCGATGGGCGGCTTGATGGCGCTGTACACCGGTCTGCGCATGCCCCAGGTCTTTGGCAAGGTCCTGAGCCAGTCTGGCGCCTTCTTTGTCACCGACCTGCACTCGGTCATTGCCGATCTGGCGGCGTGCCTGCCGCGCCCCTCGTTGAAGATCTGGATGGATGCCGGCAGGTTCGAAACCCTGCTGGATGGCAACCGGGAAATGTATGCCATGCTCAAGCAACACGCCTACCGCCTGATGTACCACGAGCACTCCGGCGGGCACAATTTCACCTCCTGGCGGGACAATATCTGGCGGGGGCTGGAGAAATTGTTCCGGTGATGCCTCTCCCGGCGATCGGCGCATGGTTGGATGCGGATGCCGGGGCGATGGACATGCGCCTGCGCGCCCGTCCCACCCGGGCGGAAGCGTTCGCCCTGGCGCTGGCGCTCGGGGCGCTGGGCTTGTTCCTGTGGCTGGACCATTCGCTTGGCTATATCCCTTTTGACTACCATGTGTATATCAAGACCGCCCACGGGAACATGCTCCAGTATTACTACGCCGACTGGATCCTGCCGCTTTTCTGGCTGCTGGACCAATTCCCGCCGCTGCTTGGTTTTGCCCTCTGGTCGCTGCTCAACCTGGTCTGCCTGTTCCTGGCGGCGCGTGTCTTCGGCGGGCGTGCGGCGCTGGTGCTGTTCACCTTCCAATTCTTCTACTCGCTCTTTTTAGGGCAGATCAACGGTCTGCTGGCAGGGGGGCTGGCGCTGGGCTGGTGGGGCATGGCGCACCGCAGGTGGGGCATGGCGGGCTTGGGATTCTGGCTGGCGGGCACCAAGTTCCAGATCGGTCTGCCTTTCGGCTTGCTGCTCTGGCTGAGCGCGCCGGGGGACTGGCGCGCCCGCCTGCGGGTGCTTGTGCTCCCGTGCCTGCTGACGATCGTCTCCTTCCTGGTGTACCCTGATTGGTTGTTCCATCTTATCGAGCGCCTGCAGGCGTATGCGCCGTATGACTGGGGCAGTATCAGCCTGTGGCGTTTCGCCGGACCGGCGGCGTTGGCGCTGTTCCTGCCTCCGCTGCTGCTTCCGCTTGAACGCGGGCAGCGCATGCTGGCGCTGGCGGCGGCGATCCCGCTTGCCCTGCCTTATTTCCAGAGCGCCGACCTGTTGGTGCTGTTCGTCCTGCCGATCGGCTGGCTTCCACTCATGCTGGGCAATCTCGGTTTCCTGTTCTTCGTCTACCAGTTCAGCATCCTGCGCCTGCTGTGGATCGTTCCGGGGGTGCTCTACCTTTCCGCCCTGCTTTCGCCCCTGTCCGCCCGGCTGC
>JBFYSG010000110.1:0-4551 GCA_041301835.1 Chloroflexota bacterium
GAGCCGTTCCCGTCCTTTTCCACCTCCAGGCGGGTGGGGAAGGCATCCTTCAATTCGTCCAGGTGGGTGATGACCAGCACCTTGGCGAAATCGCCCTGCACGGCATTGATCGCCTGGATGAGGCGCTGGCGCCCCTGCTCGTCCTGCGAGCCGAAGCCTTCGTCGATGACCAGCATCTGCAGGCGTGCCCCCTTGCGGCTGGCAAGCACCTCCGAAAGCGCCAGGCGGATGGCGAAGTTGGCGCGGAACGCCTCGCCGCCGGAATACATCTCGTAATCACGCACGCCCGCCCCGTCGCTGATGAGGATGTCAAGCGTCTCTTTCAGGTCCTCGCGCTTGCGATCCTTGTATGCCGACTGTGTGGCGAAGCGCACCGACATGGAGCCGTCCGACAGGCGGTCGAGCAATTCGTTGGCTTTGGCTTCGATCTCGGGCAGCGCCTGCTCGATGAGCAGCGCCGGCACGCCGTCCCTGCCGAAGGCGCGCTCCAGCGTGCGGCAGCGCTCGGCGCTGCCCGCCTGTACCTCGCGCCCGGCGGTCAGTTCCTTCTGCCTCCGGCGCTGGACTTCCAGCACCTCCACCCGCTGGCGCGCCGCCCCGACCTCCTGGTTCTTGCGGATGACCTGCTCCTGGATCTCCTGCAGGGCGCGCTCGGCTTCCTTGATATCCCCGCCCGGTTTTTGCGCCTTGAGGGCGAATTTCTTGCTGGCGAGCAGGGTTTCCACCTGCTTCAAGCGCGGCGCGGCGCTTTTTTCCCATTCCTGACGCGCCCGCTGGTGTGTTTCGATCTGCCCGCCCAGGCGGGTGACCGTGGTGGCGAGCGCCAGGCGTTCCCGCTCCAGGTTCTCGAACGCCTTGATCTGCGCCTCGTGCGTCTCGATCTGCTGGCGCAGGGCTTCTGCGCTGGCTTTGTTGAGGCGCCACTGGTCGCCTTTTTGCTTGCCTTCCTTTTCGAGCTCCTGCATCTTGGTGCGGCGCACCTCTTCGTTCAGCGGCTGACCGCAGAACGGGCATTGCGCCCCCTCGGCAACCTTGAGCTGCTCGATATGCTGCTTGAGTTCGTCCATCAGCGGCTTCAGGTGCTCGTTCTCGGCTTTCAATTCCGCCTGCTGCTCGCGCGCCGCGTTGCGGGCATTGACCAGCGCCTCCTTCTGTCCGATCTGCGCCTCGATGCCCTTCAACGCCTCCTGCGCCTCGGCTGCCTGGCGGATCCAGTCTTCAAGCGGAGCAGATGCGGCGCGCAGCGCCTCTGCCTGCGCCTCCAGGTTGCGCTTTTCCTCCTCCAACCGGGCTTTCTCGGCGGCGTGTTCGGAGGCGGCGGTCTTGCGCAGCGCCTCCAGGGCAGCCTGCTGGGTCTTCTGCAGCGCGGTCAACTGCTTCAGTTCGGCTTCCAGGCGTTTACAGTTCTCCTTGCGCTGGGTCTCTTCGCCCAGTTCGGAGGCGATCTCCCCCAGGCGCCCGTCCAGGATCTTCAGGTCCGCCTCGATGCCCTTGCGGCGGGCGGCGGCGCGCTCGCGGTAGACCTCCCAGTCTTCCAGACCCAGGATGCTGCCCAGGATCTCCTTGCGGCGCGCCGGCGCCTGCTGGGCGAACTGGTCTGCCCTGCCCTGCAGGAAGAAGGAGACGTTGGTGAAGGTCTCGTGATCCAACCGCAGGATGGACTCGATGCGCTTCTGCGTCTCGCGGGCAGAGCGCTCGGTGAGCGGGCGCCAGGTGAGCGCCTGTTGCGCCAGCGGTACATCCGCCACGCCGCCGGTGGCGACCTGGAACTCCAGCGTGCCGGTCTTGCCGCGCGCCAGCTGGCGCAGGACGCGGTAGAGGTTGCCTTCGTAGGCAAAGGTGAACGCCACCTCGGCGGACTTCGACTGCAGGTTGACCAGCGATTCATCCCGCTTGCGCGCCTGCCCGAAGAGCGCCCAGGTGATGGCATCCAGCAGCGAGGACTTGCCCGCGCCGTTGGCGCCCGAGATGCACGCCAGGTGGAAGGTGGTGAAATCCACTTCCGCCGGCTCGCGGTAGGACAGGAAACCGGAGATCTTGAGATGAACGGGGATCACAGGATTATTGTATCATCCCCGCCGGAGGAGGGTGACCTGGATTTAAGAAAAATCCTCCCCGGCGCGTATGGCGCGGGGAGGAAGGGCGTTCCCGGATCGCTCCGTTATGGGTAGGTGCAATAGGGGGGGCCAGGCGCCGCCAGTGGTTGGTACCAGTCGCATTTGGCGGCTTCGCAGGAAGACTGGTCGGTGTACTGCCCGGGGTTCTGGCAGAACGTGATATCCGGTCCCCTGCACGGGTGGATGACCAGCGTCACGGACAGGCACTGCTCGGGGTACAGGGGGATGCACAGCATGCAGCCGGAATCGTAGGTGTAGCCCGCCAGGCAGACCGGTTCGACCTCCGGCGGCGTGGCACAGCAATCCAGGTCGGGCACATAGGTCAGCCCGGGCAGGCACTGGGTGTTGAGCGAGCAGTTCTCGTCAACGCCGCAGTCCGTGGGACCATCGGTCGGCAGGCATGCCACCAACCGGGGCGATTCAGACAGTTCGACCACGCGGTAACCCGGTTGCTGGGCGCACAACTGCTCCAACACGGCTTGTGCCACGGGGTCGGTCGGGGTCCAGACGCAGCCGTAGCCTTCGTACCAGGTCTGACCATCCTCGCAGGGCGCGCCGGGTTCCGGCGCGAAGTAACGGCAGACACGCGTGATGGGGTCGAAGGCATATCCGCTCGGGCAGAGCGGGTCGGTGACGGGCAGGGGCGGAGCAGGCAGGGCGGGACAGATGGTCAGGGTGATGAGGGCTTCCAGCGGGATGCCCGGACCGGAGAGGATGAGCGTATCCAGATGGGCGGGGTCCTGCGTCACATTCACCGCGCCGAGCGTGGAGGTGATGAGATAGGTGTCCACCTCCACGGGTTCATCGAAGGTCAGGTTCACGTAGCCGCTCATCATGCCCCCTTGGCTCTCCAGGCAGTAACCGACGGGGGTGACAGCAAAGAAATGAGGTTCGACCTCGCCGGTATCCACTTCGGGCGGGGAGTAGGCAGGCATCTCGCAGACCGGCACCGGAGGCGTGCCCATCGTTTCGCCGCTCAAGACACAGCGGAAACCGATCTCCGCCTGGTGCTCCAGCGGGTCAACCCCGGCGCGCAGGTACACGGGCAGTGCATCCGCCTGGCTCTCGTAGTTGGAGCCGCGCACCACCCTTAGGTCGCCATCGCCCGGACCGGTGGGGTTGATCGCCGGGGAAACGGCGTAATAGTCGTCCGCGTACAGGTCGTAGACCCATTCCGAGGCGTTGCCTGCCGTATCCGCCAGGTCGTAGGGGCTGGCGCCCAGGGTGTAGGAGCGCACGTCCACCGGGCGGGCAGGCGAGAAGCAGTCGGCGTCGTAATTGAGCAGGTCGCAGGTCGGCTGCTCATCCCCCCAGGGATACGGGTCAGCCTCCACGCCGCGGGCGGCTTTTTCCCACTCCGCCTCGGTCGGCAGGCGCCCGTCGATCCACTCGCAGTAGGTCTCCGCCTGGTACCAGTCCACGCCCACCACGGGGACATCGGCATGCGCGGCGAGGCTGTACCAGTAGGGCTTGCCCGTCTCCTGGTAGGGGACGGTGCAGATGCCGAGTTCCACGCACAGGGCATACATGCGGTTGGTCACCTCGGTCTGGTGGATCCAGAACCCGTCCAGGGTGACGGTGTGGGCGGGCGCGTGGTCGCTGGTCGTGGGTTCGTCCTGCCCCATGATGAAGTCACCCGCGGGCACGAAGACCACGTAACTCCGGTCCACCCAGGCGGCGCGCGTCCCGGCGACCGGGTCCACATTGATCGGTCCGATGTCGACCGGCACCTGGGTCAGCCCGGCGGGTTGGGTGGCGGGTTGGGTGGCGGGCGCCTCGGTGGGCGATGCTTGCGGTTGGGGCGTGCAGGCGATGGCGATGAGCACCAATCCACATGCCGCCAGGATGCGGTTCAGGGTATCCAGTTGCTTGTTCATCAGTCCTCCTCCCAGAGGTCTTGCCGGAAAATAGCACAGCCCGCCAGTGCGGGCTGTGGCTGGAGTGGGTGTCGTGTTGCGCCCGTCCGAGCGGAACGATATGTTCATTGTATAAAAAATCACGACGCAATACTAGTGCTTCAGTCCATCCGTTTGGGGGAGTTGGGAGGAAAGGAATAGCTGGTACAAAATATTGAACAGACGAAGTTTATGGATCACACACCGAAACGACCAGCAGGGACAGACTCACCAGATGCCCGGTATCAGCCGATAGCGCACCTTCCGGGTATATTCCTGGTAGCCGGGCAATTCGGCGATCAGGGTCTTATCCTCCAGCGCCGTGCGGATGACGATGCCGATGCAAAGCAGGAGCACCGGGGGGATCGCCAGCAGGGAGTCGAGCAACAAGGGGATGCCGAACATCGCGATGGCGCCAGTGATATAGGCAGGGTGGCGGACGATGGCATAGGGTCCAGTCGTGATCACCGTCTGCCCGCGGTCCGCCTGGATGCGGACATGCGAGGAAAAATAGGCGTTGACCGCCATGGCCCAGGTGC
>JBFYSG010000111.1:0-2554 GCA_041301835.1 Chloroflexota bacterium
AGAGCAATTTTCATTCAAGTAGTGCAACGATGCCGTAGAGCGCCAACGCCAGGACGATGAGGGTCAGGACGGCGACGAACACCAGGGCGGTATCGTAACGCCCCCTGGCGGCATTGACCAGGAATCCAAGCCCGCGGTCCGAGCCGACCAGTTCCCCGACCACCGCACCGATGACCGACAGGGTGGCACCGATGCGCAATCCGCCCAACAGGATGGGCAGCGCCGCCGGGATCTCGAGATAGCGCAGCACCTGGCTCCTTCGGGCACGCAGGGAGCCCATCAGGTCGTGCAGCGGACGCGGCACCGCCCGTACTCCCACCACCGTATTGACCAGCACCGGGAAGAAGACGATCAGGGCGCAAATGAGCACCTTGGAGAACATGCCCGCTCCGAACCAGATGACCAGAAGCGGAGCGATGGCGACCACGGGCACCGCCTGCGAGGCAACCAGGTAGGGGGAGGCCAGCCGTTCGAAGAGGCGCGACTTGGCGACCATGTATCCGAGCGCCACCGCCAGGCTGGTGCCTGCCAGCAGCCCAAGCAGCACCTCTGCCAGGGTGAAGGCGGCATGCAGCGCCAGGCTGCCATCCACAAGCACCTGCCAGAAGCGCGCTGCCACCTGGGC
The DNA here is from genome assembly GCA_041301835.1 of Chloroflexota bacterium. Classification (GTDB taxonomy): domain Bacteria; phylum Chloroflexota; class Anaerolineae; order Anaerolineales; family Villigracilaceae; genus UBA877. Next base: position 626 of record JBFYSG010000111.1, read on the forward strand.
GGGAGAAGGCAGGATGAACCTCGGCAGTCCCGCAAAGCGGCTGACAAGTTCCCATGCCAGGAGCGCCAGCAGGAGCGAGAGCAGCGTGCTCCACTGCCAGGTATGCGATCGTTTTCGCGTGATCTTTGCCTCCATAAACCTCTTGCGGGGGTTAAAAATACCCCGGCGGTGGACGGGGCAGGGTGGACGGAAGGCAGCCCGGGAGTAAAAAACCCGAAAACCAGTGTTTTCGGGGCATGCACTCACAGGAGACCCGGGCGGGTCCCGTCGCCACCTTCTTTCATCCGGACTGTTACCGTCGGCTCCGGAGTTTCACCGGATCATGCAGAATGGTTCTGCTCGCGGGCTTTACCGCCGGTCGGGGTTTGCACCCTGCCCCGAAGGTGGATCTTCTTCTGTTTGGATTATAGCGAAGTGTACAAAGACTGTCAAACTAAAATAATAAAAAGTGGGGCACGGGAGAACCCATGCCCCTTTGGATGGGACTGGGATTAAGCCTTGACGATCGCCACGTCGGCGACCGGGCAGACTGCCGAGCACTGGGGGGTGTCAAAGTGACCAACGCACTCCACGCAGGTGGCGGCATCGATCACATAGATGGACGGACCCTCGGTGATGGATGTGGTCGGGCACTCCGGCAGGCAGGCACCGCAGTTGATGCACTCTTCAGTGATTTTTAGAGCCATATCTGATCTCCTTTTTAGTTTCTGTACTTTCGCGCTTAAGTGTACGTCCGGTTGCTGGACTGTCAATTGACAAATGTCTTGAAAATGACCGAATTTGTCATGGTAGCAGTGACCTGCCCTCCCGTCGTCCTACAGCCGGTAAAGTTCACCAAATTTCGTCCGCAGGTAGCGCATGTAAGGCTCAATGCTCAGGTCTCCCCCGGTCACGCGCCGCACCAGCTCGGGAGCGGTGAACTTGCGCCCGTGTCGATAGATGTTCTCGATGAGCCAGTTGTGCAGGGTGGTGAATTTCCCCTTTTTGATCTCTGTTGGGATCTCGGGGTGCGCTTTCAAGGCGGCCTCGTAGAATTGGGACCCCATCACGTTGCCGAGGGTGTAGCCCTGGAAGACCCCGCCGATGACCCCGGCGAACCAGTGAACATCCTGCAGCACTCCGTCACGATCATCCGGTGGAGTGACGCCCAGGTCGGCGGTGAAGCGCTCGTTCCAGGCGGCGGGAAGATCCTTGACCTCCAGTTTCCCTTCCAGCAAGTCCAATTCGAACTCGAATCGCAGCATGACATGCAGGTTGTAGGTCATCTCGTCGGCATCGGTGCGGATGAGCGAGCGTTCGACCTTGTTGATGGCACGGTGGAATTTCTCCAACCTGACGCCCTTGAACTGCGCAGGGAAGGTCTTCTTCAGAATGGGATAGAAATATTCCCAGAATTCAAGGCTGCGCCCGACCACGTTCTCCCACAGGCGCGACTGGCTCTCGTGCACGCCGGCTGAGGTGCCGGTAGCCAGGTTGGAGCCATCGTACTTCATGTCCACACCCTGCTCATACATGGCGTGACCTGCTTCATGGATGTCGCTGAACAGGCATTCGTTCAGGTAATCCTCGCGCACGCGGGTCGTGATGCGCACATCACCTGGGGAAAAGGAGATGGTGAAGGGATGATGAGTGCGGTCACGGCGGCCGCGTTCGAAATCATAACCCATGGCGCACACGACCTGCTCGCAGAACGCCCACTGGTCCTTATCCGGGAAATGACCGCGCACGCACGAATCGTCTGCCGGCTCCTGTGCCAGGATGGCCTGGACGATGGGCAGTTGGGCTTTACGCAGGTCGGTAAATAAGCGCCTCACCGAGACGGCTTTCATGCCGAAGTCCATAAAATCAATGAGCGGGTCAGCGATATGCTCATATCCGGGGAAGTAGTTCGCCAGCTCGCGGCTCAGGTCCAGTGTCTTCTCCAGGTAC
>JBFYSG010000114.1:0-3714 GCA_041301835.1 Chloroflexota bacterium
TTATCTGCGAAAAACTAACAGAACGCCTGGTCTTGTATGAGGAGATCATCAAAAGGGTCAATGCAGAGATCCCGGAGGATGACTACCTCTGTTTCATCCGACCCTACGAGAATAAAAAAAGGCTGGGTGAAATGATCAGATCCAGGTGAGATAAAAGGTACCTGCATGTGAAGACGTCTCCTTTTACCTTTTGAGCGCTCATACGTGAGCATGATCGAGGCTCCTCCCCTGCCGCTGTACCTGAGCCGAACCTTGCGCACACCGTCAGGTGGTCAAAATAACAGGTAGAATGTAGGACAATGAAACCCATCACCAGGATCCTACTGCTGGTCGCCGGCACAGTGTGCGTATTACTCGGTATCCTGGGCATGATCCTGCCTGTGCTGCCGACCACGCCTTTCCTGCTTTTAGCCTCCTATTGCTTTGCCCGCAGTTCAACGCGTTTTCACACCTGGCTGATCACCAACCGCTGGTGCGGGGAATACATTCGGAATTATCGGGCGGGCAAAGGCATCCCGCTCAGGCACAAGATCGTCTCGATCACATTTTTATGGCTCATGATGGGCTACACCATCGCGTTCGCGGTGTCTCTCTGGTGGGTGAGGTTGATCCTGGCGGGTATTGCCGCCGGGGTTACGGTCCACCTGGTAAAGATGAAGACATTCAAACCGGAGGCGCATCCTCCTGAATGGGTCGTTGAACCCATCCAGCCAGAAAAACTCGATTGAGGCCCTGCTGTGCCATGCGGCGCGTGATCCCGACCGGGGTGAAGACGCATGCAGGGCAGCCTGGTTATCAGCAGAATTTCGGGAGGTGGAGATGGATCGTTTCAAGAAGTGGCAGGATCGGAACAGCCCAACGAAAGACCGATTCGCGGCATTGCTTCTCGGCGCATTGATCTTCCCGACCCTGATCCCGGTCCTGCTCATCCTCGTGCTGCCGAAGGTGGATGAGCGCCTCGGGATCGGTTCGTTCTACTCTGGATGGTGGAATATCCTGGTAGGGGCGATCGTCATCCTGGCGGGAGGAATCCTGGCATTGTGGACGATCGAGAATCAGATCCGCCTGGCATCGGGAACGCCTTTCCCCATGCTGCCGACCCAAAAACTGCTCATTGTTGGACCCTTTAAATACTGCCGGAATCCGATGACCCTGGGGACGATCCTGGCGTATGGCGGCATCTCCATCCTGATCGGTTCGTATGCCGCAGTTACAGCCGTTGTGCTGTTGGGCGGGTTCTTGATCGCTTATTTGAAGCTGGTCGAGGAAAAAGAATTGGAAATACGGTTTGGCAGCGAATATGTCGCATATAAAAAGAATACGCCTTTTATGATCCCCACCCTGAAAAAGAGGAACGATATACAATAAGGGAGTTACCGTCCACGCGGGCGGGATCAGTCGGTTGGTAGGGCGGGCAAGCCCGAACATTCCCCGGAAAGGAGGCCCTATATTTGTCCTTTGCCCTGGGCAAATTAGGTAAACCCATGTCGCAAAAAGCCATCTTCGGCGGAGCGATCGCCATCATCTTGTTGGGATTGTATGTGTACACCGTCATCGTCGCCCTGTTCGTGGTGACCTGCATGAGCCAGGGAGAGACCTGCCAGACTTTCACCGCTGGAAGTTTCACCACCGGGATGGCGATGACCATGGCGACCGTCGGTGGGCTGGTCTCGGCGCTGGTGATCGCCGAACTCGCGGTGACCAAGCCGGGTGATACCCCTGTCGCCCGTGTGCTGAATGCCGATCCCTCGGAAGCCTCCCAGAGCATTCTCAAGATCACGACCATCACCTACCTGCTGGTCTGGACGCTGTTCGGCTTGCTGGCGTTCATTTTCGGCTTCCTGCTGTACCCCAATATCCTCCAGCCGCTGACAGACATCGGGCAGTCGTGGTTGGGGCTGGCGGTGGCGGCGGCGTACGCTTACCTGGGGATCAACCAACAATAACGTACCGTTCAGGTGGAGCCTTCCAGGCAGGTGCGCGGCACCTGCCTTTTTCATGTGGGAGGGGTGATACAATACCGGCATGGGAACGCTCTACCTGGTGGCAACCCCGATCGGCAACCTGGAAGACCTGAGCCCGCGCGCCCTGCGCACCCTGCGCGAGGCGCGCCTGATCGCCGCGGAGGACACGCGCGTGACGAAAAAACTGGTCACGCACTTCGACCTGCACACCCCGCTGATCAGTTACTTCGAACACAACAAAATAACCCGGTTGGATGCCATCCTGGCGGCACTGGAACAGGGCGATGTGGCGCTGGTCTCGGACGCGGGGACGCCTGCGATCAACGATCCGGGCTATGAACTGGTGAAAGCCGCGCTGGAGGCAGGGTATACGGTCTGCCCCATCCCGGGTCCCTCGGCACCGCTGGCAGCGCTGGTGGCTTCGGGCTTGCCGACCGACCGCTTCCTGTACCTGGGCTACCTGCCGCGCCGTGCCGGCGAGCGCCGGGCGCTGCTGGAGGAAGTAAAGGACCAGCCCTGCACCCTGCTGTTCCTGGAGACGCCGCACCGCCTGGCAGCGGCGCTGGCAGACCTGCACGCGGTGCTGGGTGAACGCCAGATGGCGGTGGCGCGCGAACTGACCAAGATGCACGAGGAGATCTGGCGGGGGACGATCTCCGGGGCGGAGCACCATTTTGAGACCCAGGCGGCGCGCGGCGAGATCACGCTGGTGGTTGCCGGCAAGGTGCGCGAGCAGAAACCCGTCTGGAGCAGGGACAAACTGCTGATTGCGATAAAGTTCGGCTTGAAACTGAGTGAACCGCCCAGCGGGCTGGCAAAACGGCTGGCAGATGAATCCGGTTGGAACCGCAAGGAGATCTACACCCTCATCATGGATGTGCGCAAACAATGAACCTTGACGATGTGGCTGCCTTTCGGGCGCTTGACCGCCAGGATATGCTGGCGGAGATCGAGGCGCTGCCGGCGCAGTTGGAGAAAGCCTGGCAGCGCGGCTTGGACCTGCCCCTGCCCGGGATGACGGGCATCCGCCAGGTGCTGCTCTCGGGCATGGGCGGCTCGGCGATCGGGGCGGACCTGCTGGCGGCGTACCTGGCGGATACCTGCCCGCTGCCGGTGGTGCTGCACCGCGATTACGGCTTGCCCGCCTGGGCGCGCCAGGCCGGTACGCTGGTGGTGGCTTCGTCCCACTCCGGCGAGACGGAGGAGACGCTGGATTCATTCCACACGGCGATGGCTGCCGGATGCCGCCTGCTGGTGATCTGCACCGGTGGAGAACTGGAACGGCAGGCGCAGGCGGCAGGCGTGCCAGCCTGGACATTCGAGCACCGCGGTCAGCCGCGGGCGGCGGTGGGCTTTTCCTTCGGGTTGCTGCTAGCGGCATGCTTCCGCCTGGGCTTGACCCCCGACCCGGGCGCGGAACTGCTTGCCGCCGCGGCGGAGATGCGCCGGCAGCAGCAGGACCTGCGACCGGACGTCCCGGTGATGCATAACCCTGCCAAGCGCATGGCGGGTCAACTGGTTGGGCGCTGGGTCAATGTCTATGCCTCCGGCAGGCTGGCGCCGGTGGCGCGGCGCTGGAAGGGACAGATCAACGAACTCGCCAAGGCAGGAGCGGGTTTTGAACTCCTGCCCGAAGCGGACCACAATGCCCTTGCCGGGCTGGTCAACCCGGACATGCTGGCGCACACGCTGACGCTGTTCCTGCGGGCGCCGGGCGACCATGCCCGCAACCGCCTGCGCACCGACCTGA
>JBFYSG010000119.1:0-9482 GCA_041301835.1 Chloroflexota bacterium
TACGCCGTGATCAACCGGCGTATCTCCCTGCCTGCCGGATCGACAAGCCGGCACCTTCCGGTCAACCAGTGCACCTGCGGGTGGTCACGCATGTGTTCACCCACCCTGAGCAGCGCCCCGGGCTCGTAACGGTCATCGGAATTGATGTACGCCAGGATCTCGCCGCTTGCCTGCCGGAATCCCTGGTTAAGGGCATCAGATTGACCCTTGTCCTTGCGGCTCACCCAGCGCAAATGCTGCTCATATTTCTTCAGGATCTCCAGCGTGCCATCCGTGGATCCCCCATCAAAGACCAGGTATTCCAGGTTGGGGTACTTCTGTTCCAGGACCGAGAGGATCGTCTCTTCGATAAAATCCGCCTGGTTGTAGGTTGGTGTGATGACCGAGATCCTGGGCAGTGTGGAGCTCATCTGGGTTCTTTCATCCCCTTGACCCGCAGCAGGTCGATAAGCAAGCCCCTGACGGAATGCAGCATGAATCCGGTCGAGATCAGGATCATCCCGAGCACGGATAACAGCACGCAGATGAGGGCATACCCCACCGCCAACTGCCCGGACTCGTAAAAGCGATTCACCACCACCGCACCCCACCCGACCCCGAATAATAGCAGGGACACCCCCGGCACGCTGAAGAACAGCAGCGGGCGGTACTGCCCGGTGAACTTGATGACCCCGTTCAACACGTCCATCCCCTGGCGGACCGGGTTGCGCTTGGCAGGGTCCTCGTACAGGACGTGGATCGGCACCTCGACCACCCGCAGGTGTTTCTCGTGCGCCATGAACTGCATCTCTGACTCGACCGAAAAGCCATCCGATTCGAAATCAAGCGCATACAGCGCCCGGCGGGAAAATGCCCGGAAACCGCTCTGGGAATCGGTGACGTGAAAGCCGGAACTGAGGTTGGTCACAGCCGTCAGGGCATGCTGCCCGAAGATGCGCCAGCGCGGGATGCGGTTCTTCACTTCCAGGAAACGCGAGCCGATGACGATATCCGCCTCCTTGGCAAAGATCGGGGCGGTCATCCCGGGGATATCGCGGCAGGAGTGCTGGCTGTCCCCGTCCATGGTGACGACCGCCAGCATTTCATCCTTCATTTCCTCTTTCATCAGCCGGATGTAAAAGAAGCCTGAATTCAACGCCGCGGCTTTCCCCCGGTTGGTCTCATGCCCGACAAGCTCCGCCCCGGCGTCACGGGCGATGCGGGCGGTATCGTCATGCGAGCCGTCATCCACCACGATGACCGTCGCGGCAACCTTGCGCGCCTGGAGAACCAGGCTGCCGATGAACCGCTCCTCGTTGTACGCCGGGATCAGGACAATGCGATGGGCGCGCAGTTCTTTTTCTGACGGCAGCGGCTCGGGCTCTTTTGATTCCATGACAGTCCAGTGGGTCCGGGTGAAGACGATATCAATTGTACCCAATAATGGCATTAGTGACAGGACTGTCTGTGCCTTTCAGCCTTCCCCCATGGACAACCAGTGCTCAATACGCCAGGTGCACCGAATCCACGATGCCAACGATCACCGAGATGACGCACGCATCCGGGTTCTTCAACACCTGGCGGGCGCCGTTCCCCTCCCGGTTCACCAGCACGGTATCCCCCACACCGGCATGGGTATTGTCGAGGGCGATGAAATCCTCATCCGGGCTTTCACCTTCCAGCGATAACGGCTGCACGACCAGCAGCCTGCGGTTTTTATAATCGCGGTGACTGATGGTCGAGACAACGGTGCCGACAACTCTGCCCAGGATCATGCCACCTCTCAGGAATAGGGATTCCAACCGCGTTTCATGACCAGGTCGAATTCGCTGTCCGGGTGGACATCCAGGTCATCGACCACTCCGACCAGCGCCAGGTCCACCGGCACGAACTTGACCTCCGGCATCGCCAGCGCGGCTTCACGCGAACGCACCATCACGCACAGGTCGCCCGGACCGGCGTCCACCACATCCGCCGCGACCTGCAGGCTGCCGACCGGCTCGAGATGCTTGTTCAACGGCTGGACAACCAGCAGTTTCAATCCCGCGGTGCCGGCGATCTTGAGCGTGCAGATGGCGGAACCCCTGACCCTGCCGAATAACATCGGTTACTTGACTCCCACGTTCTTCAACACGCGCTCGATGATGATATCCAGCATGGCTTGATCGACCTGGTCCCCCATGCGGCTCAATACCGCCGCGCGGATGCGGCTGTGCAGTTCCTGATTCCCGCTCGCCGGGGCGCTACCCGCCGGGGCGCTGACCGCCGGAGCACCTGCTGCCGGGGCGCCTGCCGCCGGGCTGAGGCTGGTCGCCAGGTAAGGGCGCACCGGCGCGCAGGGCGGGTTGTCCGGCTGGGCGCGCACCAACTGCATCCCCAGGCGGTTGGCTTTTTCGTATGCCAGTTCGGTCAGGGCGATATCATCGCTGAGTGTCAGCGACAGGATGCCGCGCTTGAACAGGTCTTCGATATCCCGCTCGGTATAGAACTCTTTCGGCATTGGGGCTCCTTTCCCCGGCGCCGGGCGGCGCTCAGGCGCCTGCCCGTCCGGTCAGGTCTTCCAAAGCCTGCACGGCGGCGTTCCTTGCCGTCAGGATCTCCGCTTCGCTGCCCGAGAGCCACATGCGCCCGAACCGCCCCACGGAGGAGACGTGCACGATCTTGATGCTGGCGGTCTTTTCCGCCTCGTTGCAGGCATAGTTGATATACGCCGCCGGGGCGCATTCCAGCACCAGCATGGTCTCGCCCGCCACCAGCATGTTGCCGCGCCGGAAGCGGTTGATCAACTGTGCCTGGTACGGATCGACGCGCGTGATGACCTGGATGGACACGACCTGCGGCTTGATGCGGTCGGCGACGTTCATGCCCAGCCGGTCGAGCACCACCCGCCCCGCTTCGATGACCGCCGCCTGGTTGGGCGAATGGACCTCGAACATGCCGAACTCGCGTTCCACGATCTGGGCACCCGGTCGGGCTTCGGTCGCCTTGACGGCAATATCCACGACCCTGAAGACCTCGTTGCCGGGCGCCATCTCCACGTACAGCGCCGCCATGCCCTCGGTCGGCAGGTCGCCCTGCGTGATGGTGCCCACGAAGGAGGCGTACTGCGGCTGCATGCGGTCCAGGTAGCAGTAACAGCGCAGTGAAAATGTCTCAGCCATGCACAAAGTTCCTTCCTGCCATTAACCCGCCCCGGGCATTGCCAGGCACTGCCCGGGTGCGGATTTTGGCATTGAAGCCGGTTCCCAAGGGTGAGGCTCAGCCCTGCACCAGGCAGGGAGGATCATTTCGCCTTGGGTTCAGTCGCGCGGCCGCCGATGCTGCCCTTGCTGGATTTCGGCAGGATCATTTCCACATCCATATGGGGGCGGGGAATGACATGCACCGATACCAGTTCGCCAACACGCTTGGCAGCCGCCGCGCCGGCATCGGTTGCCGCCTTGACGGCACCCACATCACCGCGCACCATGACGGTCACGTAACCGCCGCCCACATACTCGGATCCGAGCAGGACGACGTTGGCGGCTTTGACCATGGCATCCGCGGCTTCCACCGCGCCGACCAGGCCTTTGGTCTCGACCATTCCGAGAGCGATCAAAGAGGGATCTAAAGCCATTTTCTTCCTTCCTTTCTATGATGGAGATCAGGGTTTCTGATTTGCCAGGATCTCATGGATGACCTCGCGCACGACCTTTTCCAGGTCGGCGGGAGTTTGCCCGCTGGTGGTTTCACCCCGGGTGAATGCTTCCGGCGGGGGCGGCATGGTCTCATACGCCAGGCGCTTGATATTGATCAGGTGATACGCCGAGACATTATCACCCGTGATCGCCCCACCCAGTCCGCCGGGACCCAGGGTGAGCGATGGCATCACGCCGCTGGTCAGACCGATCGCCCCCAGCGTGCCCATGGTGTTGACCAGGATGCGGAAGACCGGTTTCTCCAGCCCGAATGCCATGATGATCTTCTCATCGTTGGCATGGATGATCTGGGTGTGCCCCAAGCCGCCCGCCTCGATGGTGGCAACGGACAGGGCGCAGCCCTGCTCCCAGCCGTTCACCGTGTACCATGCCAGCACGGTGGTCATCTTCTCGTGCGAGAGCGGTTCATCGCGCCCGACCTCGGTCAGCGGGCAGACCAGGATGCGCGTCTCTGCCGGCACGCGGAAGCCCGCCGCCTCTGCCACGAACGGCGCCGACTTGCCCACCACGGCGGTATTGACCGCCCCGCCCGGGTGGAAGAGCGTGCGGCGCAGGGCATCCGTCTCGTGTGGAGCCGTGAAATACGCGCCTTGCGCCCGCATCAGGTCGGCAAGCCTGGCGGCGATGGGCTGGTCTGCCACCACAGCCTGCTCGGTGGCGCAAATGGTGGAATGATCGAACGCCTTGGAGGCGACGATGTAGCGCGCCGCCTTTTCCAGGTCGGCGGAGCGGTCCACATACACGGGCACGTTGCCCGGACCCACGCCGTAGGCGGGCTTGCCGGTCGAATGCGCCGCCCGCACCATCGGCGTGCCGCCCGTGGCAAGGATGATGGCGGTCTGGCGGTGGGTCATCAGTTCCTGCGTGCCGGGCAGCGAGACCTGCCGGATGCAGGCGATCAAGCCGCGCGGCGCGCCGGCATTCTCCGCCGCCTGCGCCATGCACTCGGCTGCCGCGCTGGTGCAGTTCACCGCTGAAGGGTGCGGGGCAAAAATAATGGCATTGCGTGCCTTGACCGCGATCAGCGCCTTGAAGAAGGTAGTCGAGGTCGGGTTGGTGGATGGGATCAGCCCGGCGACCACGCCCATCGGCGCGGCGATCTCGTACAACCGGCGGCTGGCATCCTGGCGGATCACGCCGACCGTCTTCAACTCGCGGATGCTTTCCCAGACCACGCGGGCGCCGAACTCGTTCTTCAGTTTTTTATGCAGCGCCACACCGAAGCCGGTCTCCTCCTGCGCCAGCCTGCCCAACCGCTCCGCCGCCTGGACCCCTGCCGCCGCCATCGCCGCGCAGACGCGGTCCACCTGCTCCTGCGAGGCTTTGCCCCAGGTTTCCCACGCCCGGTGTGCCTGTGCGACCAGGTCACGGGATTCTTGAATGGAGGCGAGGTCTTTATCCAGGTTCATCGGATCATCCTGCCGGGCAGGTTACGATTTTCGGAAGACAACCTTGCCGTCCACTTCGAGCGAATCGATGACTGCCATGATGACCGCGTCCACCGGCGTGTCCTTGGTGATGTTCGTCTGCCGGGCGGAGGATCCCGCCGCGGTCAGCACCAGGTCCCCCTCCCCGGCGTCGACCGTGTCCACTGCCACGTAGGGCTTGCCGACCGGTTCCCCGCGCTCATCCGTCTGCCGCAAAATGAGCAGTTTGCGCGCTGTCAACTTCTCGTCCTTGATGGTCGAAACCGTCGTACCAATTACCCTGGCGATCAGCATGGTTCGTCTCCCTTGTTCTGCTTAAGCAGTGCGCACGGCAGGCTCTGTGTTTTACCGGGCGGGTCAATAATTCTTGCTGGCAGGCGCGGCGGGCGCCGGGGCAGCCGGTTCGCCGCTGGGTCCCTGGATGATCTTCACGCCTGCGCTGGCGCCGATGCGGGTGGCGCCCGCCTTGATCATGTTCTCGGCATCCTCATACGTGCGCACACCTCCGGCGGCTTTCACGCCCATCGCCGGACCAACCACCCGGCGCATCAGTTCCACGTCGTGCACGGTGGCGCCGCCGCTGGCGAAGCCGGTGGAGGTCTTCACGAAATCCGCGCCCGCCTCCTTGGAGAGCAGGCAGGCGATGGTCTTTTCCTCGTCCGTGAGTAGGATCGCCTCCAGGATGACCTTGACGATCGCCCCGCGCTCGTGTGCAGCCTGCACCACGCCGCGGATATCACCCGCCACCAGTTCCAGGTCACGCGCCTTCAGGGCGCCGATGTTGATGACCATGTCGATCTCCCGGGCGCCGTTATCCAGCGCCACGCGGGTCTCGAACTCCTTGACCTCCGGCGAGGTGGCACCCAGCGGGAAGCCGATCACCGTGCAGACCACCACCGGCGAGCCTTCGAGCAGTTTGGCGCACAGTTCCACCCAGGTCGGGTTGACGCACACCGAGGCGAAGCCGTGCTTGCGGGCTTCAAAGCACAACTGGGCGATCTGGTCCTGGGTGGCATCCGGTTTCAACAGGGTATGGTCGATCATGCCCGCCAGGCTGGCATCCTCCGGGATGACACCGATGGTCGAGGAGAGTCGTTCCGCCCCGGCGCTGACCACCTGTCCGCTGTTGTCGAAACAGGTGTGCACGCACTGGTTCTCGGCGCAGTCGTACTTGCACACCACGCCTTCCGGTGTCCTGCTCTTTTCCTGCTCTTCGAGCATGACCGCCAGCACCTCGTGGGTGATGATCTCGACCAGTTGCTCGACTACCTTGGGATCTGGGAACATGTTGCCTCTATTTCAGATACTGCTTTTCCACGCCGCTGATCTTGTCGATCCGCCGCTGGTGACGCTCGCCGCCGAATTCGGTGGCAAGCCAGGTCTTGACGATCTGTTTCGCCAGGTTGTCTCCGATCATCCCCGCGCCCAGGGTGAGGAGATTCGTGTCATTGTGTTCGCGGCTGTTGACCGCCGAGGACAGGTCATACGCCATGCCGGCGCGCACGCCGGGCACTTTGTTGGCGACGATGCAGCTGCCGATGCCCGCCCCATCGATCATGATCCCCCGCCAGGCAGCCCCGCTGGCGACCATCCGGGCTACTTCATGGGCGTAATCGGGGTAATCCACCGCTGCCTTGCTGTGGGTGCCGACGTCCTGGGGATCGTAGCCCAGTTCGCTGATGAGGACTTTGAGGGTTTCCTTCAATTCGTAACCGCCGTGATCCGCGCCCAGTGCCACCACCTTGCGGGCGGGAGCCCTGTCGTGGTCTTCCGTCAGGGCAATTGTCCTGGCGTGGTCTTCCGTCAGGACAGGCGCTTTGGATGCGCTTTCCGGCGTAGCCGGAGCCGGGGCGGGCGCTGGCGCCGGTTCAATTTGAGGGGGCGCGTCTGCCATCCCGCCCATCACTTGCCTGATGACGCGTTGGACGATCTCGTGCAGTTGGGTGTCGCTGATCGGACTCATCGTTTCCAACCTTCTTTGACCAAGTGGTAATGACCACATGACCATACTACAACATTATCATAGCACGCCGGGGGTTAAATGTCAAGCCTCCCTGACGGGAGGCTGTCACAAGCAGTGATCCTTCCCCCTGTTCCCCTCTCAACGGGTCAACTTGGCAAAGTAGCGGTAGCGGTCGCCGCGATACAGGATCTTGACGAACTCCATCACCCGCCGGTACAAGGTGCCGGCGGCTCTTCCAGGCGTACCGCTCAGCGCGTTAACTTGGCGAAATAGCGGTAGCGGTCGCCGCGATACAGTATCTTGACGAACTCCATCACCCGCCGGTACTGCGAATAAGCCGTGCGCTCGCTCAATAACAGCGGACTGCCCGCTTCGATCTGCAGCAGCGCGGCTTCACGCGGCGTCGCCAGGGTCACCTCCAGCGTTTCGTCCGCCTCGGTCGGGATGAGGTGGAATTTTTCCTGCAGGATGATATAGATGGAACCGAACTGCTCCAGTTCCTCCCGGGTGATGGTCTGCCCCTCCGGCAGGTTGTAGAAGGAGGTCTGCACGCCCATCGGGATCGAATCGCCCAGCCGCAGGCGCTCGATGCGCAGCACCTGCCGGCACTCCGGCGGCAGTTCCAACTTCTGGCGCACCTTATCGGGCGGTTCGATCATGCCTATCTCCAGGATCTTCTGCCCCGGCGCAATGCCGCGCTGTTTCATGTCCTCGGTGAAACTGGTCAGTTCGGAGATGCCCTTTTGCAGTTTCTGCGGCGAGACGAAGGTGCCGCGCCCGTGTTCCCGGTACAGGTAGCCCTGCCGCACCAGCAGGTCCAGCGCCTGCCGGATCGTCGTCCGGCTGACGGAGTACAGGCTTTCCAACTGGCGCTCCGAAGGGATGGGTTGGTGCGGCTCGAACTTGCCGTCGAGGATATGCTCGCGCAGGATGTTCGCCAACTGGTAGTAACGCGGCAGGACGTGATCCGGGTCGATCATTTCAGGCATGGCGCCTCCAGGGATTCATTGTCATGTGGTCATTACCAGTTTGATTATCGGTTTTTTTACCCCGCCTGTCAAGTCAGGCGGCAGAGCCGGGGGCTTCCTGGGAGGTGTACCTTTAGGGTGTTGAAGCCAGGCGCAGATTGATATATAGTTATCGCATACACATAATGGATGGAGGCATCAGCGATGAACAGTCAACCTCAACACCTGCGAAGACCGTTTCCCTTCCGACGCTCCCTGGCACTCCTGCTCGTGCTGGTACTGATCCTTTCAGCCTGCAACATGCCCCAAAGCCAGGGGCAGTCGGAGACCGCCATCGCCGAGACCGTGGCGGCGCGCATGACCCTGCCGGGTGACGAGGATCAAGGCACGGTCATCACCGATCTTCCCTCCTCCTCCGCCGTTCAGATCACCGTCAGCGTGGACACCAACTGCCGCTCCGGTCCCGACGCCGTCTACGACCGGCTGGGTGTCCTGATGGCAGGCGAGACCGCCGAGGTGGTCGGCAGGCGCGCCGTGGCGGATTACTGGGTCATCCAGAACCCGGATGCGCCCGGCACCTGCTGGTTGTGGGGCATGTATGCCACCCTCGTGGGCGATGTCAGCCTCCTGCCGGAGATGACCCCGCCGCCCACGCCCACCTCCCCGCCGCCGACCCCCACGACCGAGGAACCGACCGTCACGATCCCGCCGCATGCCGATTTCACCCTGACCTTCCTGGGCGTATGCAACCCGACCACCAGTCCGTGGGCGATTTTCAGGGTCATCAACACCGGCAGCCTGACCCTGCAATCGGCATACACATCCATCATCGATACCACGGCATCCGTCACGATGTATGGTCCAGCATCCAGCGATGTGCCCTTCCGCAATACGCAGAATTGCGATGACTTCAACGTGGTCGACTCTCTCGCGCCCGGCACCTCCATCTACATGCATTATTATTTGAGCCACACGGTCTCGGGGCACAATGCGCAGGCGACCATCAAACTCTGCTCCCAAGATTTTCAGGAGGGCAGTTGCGTGACCCGGGTGGTCAACTTCGTATTCCCCTGAGCGCCGCCCCGCCATTCCCCGCAATTGTCAAGCGGTCTTAACAAATTGGATTATCGTTTTCTTTAGGGTCACATGACAAGACGAGATATTAGAGAAATTACCGCCAGGTTCGCCGTGCAAGGGGTTTTCCTGCCTTTCCCGGACCATCCACCTGTACCTATGGGATGTTGAAACCCGTTACATAATGATATAGAGTCAGATGAGATCGTTCAGTAGAGGATGATGAGATGAATATGCGGACAGGTTTCCCGGCACGGACCGTCGCTGTACGGCGCGGGTTGGGTTTGCTGCTCATGCTGGTACTGATCCTTTCAGCCTGCAACATGCCCCAAACCCAGGGGCAGTCGGAGACCGCCATCGCCGAGACCGTGGC
>JBFYSG010000122.1:0-7174 GCA_041301835.1 Chloroflexota bacterium
CGGATTCGTCATCCTTGCCTGGGTGTACTTCCTGTTGTCACCGGAAGGATTCTTGCTCCGCAAGGTGCTGACCGTGGTACTGGTCAGCCTGTGGGGTCTGCGTCTTTCGCTCCACATCCTGGCACGCAACTGGGGCAAGCCAGAAGACTTCCGTTACCAGGTCTGGCGCCGCGAAGCCGGCGCATCCTGGTGGTGGCGCAGTTTTTTTAAAGTCTTCCTGTTGCAAGGCATTTTGATGTGGATCATCTCCGCCCCGCTGCTGGCGGCGCAGGTCAGCCCTGCACCCGGACGATTGACGATCCTGGACATCCTGGGGCTGCTCTTCTGGGCGATCGGTTTCTTCTTTGAGGCGGTCGGCGACCTGCAACTGGCGCGCTTCAAGGCGAACCCTGCCAACAAGGGCAGGGTCATGGACCGGGGTGTCTGGCGTTTCTCACGCCACCCCAATTACTTCGGGGATGCGTCCCAGTGGTGGGGTTATTATCTCTTTGCCGCCTCTGCCGGGGGCTGGTGGACGATCTTCAGCCCGGTACTGATGACCCTCCTGCTCCTGCGTGTCTCTGGCGTCACCCTGCTGGAAAAGACCCTCGAATCCCGCCCGGGATACAGGGAATATATCGAGACGACCCCTGCGTTCATCCCCTGGTTGCCTCGCAAGAGTTCAAAAAAGATTGGAGATTGAAATGAAAATTGCGAAGATCATTGCCTTACTCGGCTGGCTCGCCATGACCGGCGTCCTGATCTACGGTTTCACGGTTGGGAATTTCTCTGCGGAAGGCAGCCGCCTGCTTGCCATGCCGTGGGGCATCGTCTCGCTCGTGGACCTGTATGTTGGTTTCACCCTCTTCTCAGCCTGGATCGTGTACCGCGAGAAGTCCGTCCTGGCGGCGGTCCTGTGGGTGGTGCTGATGATGGTGCTGGGCTTCTGGACCGGCGCCCTGTACACCTTCATCGCCCTGCAAACCAGCGGTGGCGACTGGAAGAAATTCTGGATGGGCAAGCGGGCTTTGCCTCTTCGTTGATCGAAGCGGAACAAGAGCCTCTGACCCTCCTGATCTTGATCGGTAGATTATGAAAAAATCCCGCTTGCTTACCATCTTCATCATTGTATTTGTCGACCTGCTCGGCTTCAGCCTGATCCTGCCGCTTCTGCCCTATTACGCCGAAGAGTACGGTGCCTCTCCGCTCATCGTGGGCTTGCTGGTGGCTTCCTATGCCGCCGCCTCCTTGCTGGGTTCCCCCCTGCTCGGACGCCTCTCGGACCGGTTTGGAAGGAGACCCATCCTGCTCATCAGCGTCGCGGGGACCCTGGTCGGGTTCCTTTTCCTCGCCTTGGCGGCTCCCATTGGCGAGGGTTTGGCAAGGCTGTTCGCCCCCTCTGCCGCCAATGCCTTCGTGCTGGGGGTGCTCTTCTTCGCCCGCATCCTGGACGGGCTGACCGCCGGTAACCTGACGGTTGCCCAGGCATACATCTCCGATGTGACCGATGAATCGAACCGCGCCAAGGGACTCGGCATGATCGGCGCGGCGTTCGGGCTCGGTTTTATCATCGGTCCTGCCGTGGGCGGTCTTCTGAGTAAAACCAGTTACAGCCTGCCGGCGTTCGTGGCGGCGGGAATTGCCGCCCTTAACCTGGTGCAGATCTACTTCCTTCTTCCAGAGTCGCTCACCGAACAGCGCCGCAGTGAGATGGGTGCCCGTCAGCGCCCGCCGTTCACGCTCAAGGCGCTGGTCACAGCCCTCAACCGCCCGGTGGTGGGACCGCTCTTGCACCTGCGTTTCTTCTTTGGACTTGCCTTTTCCACCTTTCAAACCATCTTTGCCCTCTATGCCCAGACACGCTTCGGGCTGGGGGCTGATTCCACCGGTTATATCCTGGCGTATGTCGGCGTCCTGGCGGTCGTCACGCAGGGCGGGCTGATCGGTCTGTTGACGAAACGCTTCCGGGCGAGATGGTTGCTCATCACCGGGCTGTGGCTGATGACCTTATCCTTGCTGGCGTGGGCATTCGTCCCCAATCTGGTCGTCCTGCTGGTCGTCATGCTCCCGCTGGCTGTGGCTGGCGGCGTGTTGGGAACGGTGCTTCAATCCGCCATCACCAAGGCGGTACAACCGGAGGAGGTCGGCGGGATGCTCGGCATCGCCGGTTCGATCGAGGCGATGACACGCGTCCTTGCCCCCACGCTCGGCGGTTACCTGCTCGGCAGTCTGGGGACCTGGGCGCCGGGTATTTTCTCCGCCCTCCTGACAGCATGGGCGGTGTGGTTCGCCTATCGAAAGATCGTTCATCGCACAGCACGCCCTGTGCCGGATGCGATGATCCCTGAACATACTGGAGGTTAAAATGAGCAAACAGGTTCTTCTTGGAAAGGTTTCCGATTTTCCCGATGAAGGTGCCCAGGTCGTGGTCGCCGAGGGAATTTCAATGGTTGTCGCCCGCGTGGGGCAGGAATTCTGCGCAGTCCTCAATAAGTGCCCGCACCTGGGGCTTCCCTTGACGGCGAACAAGGTGGAAGGCAGGACGATCACCTGCCCGTTCCACGGCAGCCAGTTCGACATGTGCTCGGGTGAAAACCTGGACTGGGTGCGCGGCGTGGGGGGTGTTAAATTACCGGAATGGACTCGCCGCCTGATTGCCATGGGTAAACAGCCCGGTCCGGTACAAACCTTCGCGGTCACCGTGGTGGGTGACGAGGTATTTGTTGACGTGGTTTCGAAAAATTGAACTGCCAGGAGAAGGTATGATGTTGATCATCATGAAAATAATAGCCGCGGTGGTTACAATTATCACCGGGTTATATTCCCTGTTGCGACCCACCCAGATCACCGGCTTCACTGGCATCCAGGCGACTGGCGGGCGCGGGGTGACTGAAATTCGCGCCATTTTTGGCGGTTTGCTCATTGCCCTGGGGGTCTATCCCCTCGTTTCCAGCGAACCGACCGCCTATATCATGCTGGGCATCGCTTATCTTGCCATCGGGGCGGTGCGCCTAGTCTCCATCTTCCTCGATCGGTCAGCCGAAAAGTCCAACTGGATCAGCCTGGGGGTGGAGATCGTTCTCGGCACCCTGCTCATCCTGTAAACTGCTCCTGGAGGTGCGCATGATCCGCAATCAATGGTATGTCCTGCTGGAATCGAAGGAAGTGAGGCGCGTTCCGGTTGGCGTTTCCCGCATGGGAGAGAAGATGGTCTTCTGGCGCGACGCAGACGGGATGGTCCATTGCGCAGTGGATCAATGCCCTCACCGCGGCGTCCAACTCAGCCTGGGTGAAGTGGTGGAAAACCATCTACAGTGTCCATTTCACGGGTTTGAATACGACCGCGAAGGGAAATGTGTGCATGTCCCCGCCAACGGGCGGGGCGGTGCGATCCCCGCCACCCTGCATTTGCATGCCTATCCCACCCACGAAGCCCACGGGTACATCTGGGTTTGGTGGGGTGAGAACCCGCCGGACGGGCTGGAACCGCCCTTGTTCTTCGATAACCTGGATGAGACCTTCCACTACGCTTCAGGGCAGGACCTCTGGAACACCCACTACTCGCGCGTCCTGGAAAACCAGTTGGACGTGGTGCACCTGCCCTTCATCCACCGCAACACCATCGGTCGCGGCAACCGGACGCTGGTGGATGGCCCGCTGGTGGAGTGGCGCGGGGAAAAGATGCTCTACACCTATGTCTTCAACCGGGCGGATGACGGCACTCCACCGCGCAAACCGGGCGAACTCGAACGCGATTCAGCCCGCAGCGTCCACCTGGAATTCATCCTTCCCAACCTGTGGCAGAACTACATCAGTGATGACGTTCGCATCGTGGCAGCCTTTGTCCCGGTGGATGACCAGCATACGCGCCTCTACCTGCGGTTTTACCAGCGCTTTGTGCGCAATCGCCTGTTGGGAAAACTGGTAGCAAAACTGGGCATGCCATCGAACCTGTACATTGCCCATGAAGATCGCCGCGTGGTCACCACCCACCAGGTGCCGGTCAGCGGTTTGCGCATCGGTGAAGCTCTCATTCCGGGTGACCTGCCCATCATTGAATACCGCCGAAAACGCGACGCCTTGAAAAAACTTGCCGGGCAGGTGGAATGACTGGAACAGCCATCTGGTGGATACGGCGCGACCTGCGCCTGGCGGACAACCAGGCATTGACCTCCGCCCTGCAGGCGGCGGAACGGGTGTTGCCGGTCTTTATCCTGGACCCGGTCCTGGTCAATGCCAACAACCTGGGCACGCACCGGCTCGCTTTCCTGCTTGCCAGCCTGCGCGCGCTAGACCGGGAATTACAGGCGCGCGCCACGCGCTTGATCTTCCTGCGCGGTGATCCACTGCAGGTGCTGGCAGGGCTTGTGCAGACCACCGGCGCGAAGATGGTCTTTGCCGAATCGGATGTTTCCCCGTATGCCCGCCGGCGGGATGCACGTGTGGCGGCGGCTCTGCCGCTGACCCTGACCCCGGGGCTGACCTGCCTCCCGCCCGGCAGCGTACGGAAAGCCGACGGCACCCCGTACACGGTCTTCACCCCGTTCAGCCGGGCATGGCGCGCAGGACTGCGTCTCGAAGCACCGCTCCCGGCTCCCGCTGCCATCCCGATGGGGGCGGAGGTGGACGGCGAAGCGATCCCCTTGCAACCGGAATATTCCCTGGGTGATGGTTTCCCGGCAGGAGAGGCGGAGGGGCGCAGCAGGCTGGAATGCTTCATTGACGGTGGCGTGGATCACTATTCTGTCCGGCGGGACCGGATGGACCTTGACGGCACTTCGTCGCTGTCACCCTATCTGCACTTCGGCATGGTCTCGATGCGCCAGGCGGTCTGGGTAGCGCAGCAGGCAGTTCGGCGTCAGGCAGGCTCCCCGGCAGAAGGCGGGGCGGAGGCCTGGTTGAACGAGTTGATCTGGCGCGAATTCTATCTGTCCATCCTGCACCATTTCCCCGCGGTGATCCGGGGCGCCTTCAAGCCTGCCCTGCGGCGCATCCCCTGGCGCAATGACCGTCGTGAATGGGAAGCCTGGCAGGCAGGGCAAACGGGCTTCCCGGTGGTGGATGCCGGCATGCGCCAGCTCGCCCAAACAGGCTGGATGCACAACCGGGCGCGCATGATCACTGCCTCCTTCCTGGTGAAAGACCTGTTGATCGATTGGCGCCGGGGGGAGCGCTGGTTCATGCAGAACCTGCTGGACGGCGACCTGGCGGCGAATAACGGCGGCTGGCAGTGGACTGCCGGCACCGGCACCGATGCCGCCCCGTACTTCCGGGTTTTCAACCCGGTCCTGCAGGGCAGGAAGTTCGATCCCCGGGGTGATTATGTGCGCCGTTGGGTGCCCGCCCTGGCGCAGGTGCCCGAGTCTTTCATCCACGAACCCTGGCGCATGTCGCCGGCTCAACAGGAGCAGTTTGGATGTATCCTCGGGAAGGATTACCCCGCACCGCTGGTGGACCACCGCGCTGCCCGCCAGCGTACCTTGCTGGCATACCAGGCAGGCAGAGGCGCGGCGGGTTGACCCGGTCGCTTTATTCGCAGTATCATATTAATCATAATGAGAGGTAGAAAATGAAAAACACTTTCCGTCAAGTCATGGTCGTGCTTACCATCGCAGGCGCCATCACCATCAATATCCTGGCGAACGCCCTGCCCATCAACGGGCTGAACACCGGGCAGATCTCGGACCGCTTCCAGGTTTATTTCGTCCCGGCGGGCTATGTCTTCTCCATCTGGGGGCTGATCTACATCGGTCTGATCGCCTATGCCGTCTTCCAGGCGCTGCCCTCCCAGAAGGACAATCCGCGCCTGCAGGCGACTGGCTGGTGGGTGGTGCTGGGCGCGCTTGCCAACAGCCTGTGGATCTTCCTGTGGCATTATGAGCAGTTCGTGGGCACGCTGTCTGCCATGCTGGTGCTGCTGGCGAGCCTGATCGCGGTCTACCTGCGCCTGGACACGGGACGCAGCCGGGTTTCGACTGCCGAGACGCTGGCAGTGCGCCTGCCCTTCAGCATTTACCTGGGTTGGATCACGGTCGCCACCGTGGCGAATGTCACCGATGTGCTCGATTTCTTGAAGTGGAACGCCTTTGGCATCCCGGAGGCGACCTGGATGGTCATCATCCTGGCGGTCGTCCTGCTGCTTGCCGCGGCGATGAACTTCCTGCGGCGCGATATCGCCTATGCCGCGGTGCTGCTCTGGGCGCTGGCGGGCATTGCCATGAAATTCCCGGCAGAGGGTATGGTCACGATCGCCACCTGGGTTACGTTCGGTCTGGTGGCGCTCAGCCTGGCTGCCGCCCTGCTGCTGCGTTCACCTCGAAAAGCATAAGATGAAAAAGCATCGCTTCTGGCGCACGCTGGGCATCGTTCTTGCCGTTCTCCTGGTGGTGATCGGGGTTGGACCCTTCCTGGTGCCCGTTCCGCCGCTGGAGGGGACCCGACCCATCGCTGAGTTGGCGGACGCCGACAGCCTGTTCATCGATCTGGATGGTTTAAGCGTGCACTACAAGACCACCGGTCAGGATGAGCCTGTTTTCATCCTGCTGCATGGCTTCGGTGCCAGTTTGTATTCGTGGGATCGGGTCATGGAATCGTTCGGCAACTTTGGCAGGGTGATCGCCTATGACCGCCCGGGTTTTGGTCTGACCGGACGCCCGCTGGCATGGGAGGGGGAGAGTCCCTACAGCGCGCAAGCCCAGGTGGACCTGCTGTTGGATCTGATGGATGCCCTGGGTATCGAGCGCGCCATCCTGGTGGGCAACTCGGCGGGCGGCACGATCGCCATGCAGTTCACCTTGCAGCATGCCGAGCGGGTCGAGGCGCTCATCCTGGTGGACCCGGCGGTGTTTTCGGGCGGAGGCGCACCTGCCTGGACGCGCGGGTTGCTGCGCACGCCGCAGATGCGCCACCTGGGTCCCCTGATCGCCCGCCAGATCCAGGTGCGTGGTCCGCAGCTGCTGGAACTCGCCTGGTACGATGTCAGCGCCATCCCGGCAGAAACGCTTGTTTTATATGAAAAACCCCTCCAGGTGGAGAACTGGGACAAGGCGCTCTGGGAGATGACGCTCGCCTCGCAGGAGTCCGACCTGGATACCCGGTTGGATGAATTCAGCCTGCCTGTGCTGGTGCTGACCGGTGATACCGACCGCATCGTGCCGACCGAACAATCCATCCGCCTGGCGGGTGAACTGCCGCA
>JBFYSG010000123.1:0-2718 GCA_041301835.1 Chloroflexota bacterium
CCCACCTCGGGGGTCGACCCCTCGGCGCGGCGCTCCTTCTGGGACCTGATCTACGACCTGGCAGGCGGCGGGGTGACCGTGCTGGTGACCACGCACTACATGGACGAAGCCGAGTACTGCGAACGGGTGGGCATCATGCGCGCCGGCAAACTGCTGGCGATGGACACGCCCGCGGCGCTCAAAGCCGGCTCCATCCCGGGTGAAGTCTGGGAGGTGAGCGCCGAACCGCTGGAATCCGCCCTGGCTGTCCTGCTGCAAGCCAAGGACATATTGCGCGTCGGGTTGGCGGGCGACCACCTGCGCGTCATCACGCCTGCCGGGTCCGGCGCCGGGTTGATCCAAAATGCCTTACAATCAAGTGCCGGGGTGCGCATCCAGCGCGGCGAACCAACCCTGGAGGATGTTTTCCTCTCGCTGGCAAAAAAATGAACCCCAGCCGTTCAGCACAGGAGAAGTCATGCGACTTGCCGATGCACGCCCCGTTGGATTCTTGAAGTGGATCTTCCGCGCCCCGATCGTGCTGTTCCGCCTGCGCCTGGGTTGGCTGCTGACAGACCATTTCCTGATGGTCACGACCACCGGACGCAAGAGTGGTCTGCCGCGCTACGCGGTCGTCGAGGTGCTCCAGCGGGATAAAGCCAACCAGACATATATCGCCGCTTCGGGTTGGGGGGTGAGATCGGACTGGGACCGGAACATCCAGAAGGACCCGCAGGTGCGCCTGGATGTGGGCTTCAAGCGCGGGGCGGCACGCGCCGCGATCCTGCCCGATGAGCAGGCGGCGCTGGTGCTTGCCGACTATGCCCGCCGCTTCCCCAAGCCCTTCCGCATGCTGGCAAAGACCCTCACCGGCGACCCGGTGACCGGCACGCCGGAGGAATGCCTGCGCCTGGTCAAGCAGGCGCCCCTGGTAGCATTCACACTTCTCTGAAAGCAGAGCCATGAACTACATTCATCATGCCCTCATCGGGGTCGGGACCGGCGCGCTGGGCGTGCTCGCCGCCGAGGCGCTCGGCGCTGCGCACGTGCCGGTGCTCAGCCTGGGGCTGGGCGCGCTGGCGGCTGCCGCCGGTTCGGTCGCCACCGACCTCGACCATCCCGCTTCCTTCATCAGCAATACCATCCCGTCTCGCGTGGTGCGCGTCTCGCTGGCGGTGCTGGCGATCCCCCTGCTGGCGGCAGCCGGGTCCTACCTGACCAGCCGCGACCTGCCCGGCACGTTGAATGAGATCTCGGGCCTCATCTGGGGCATCGGCTTCCTGCGTTGGGCAGCCGCAGCCCTGTTCGGGGCGTTGATGTTGGTGCTGCTCTCGCTGTTGATCCATAAACACCTGCGCCACCGCGGCGCGCTGCACTCCCTGCTCTTCACCGCCGGGTTGACGGCGGCGGCATGCGCCGCGCTGGCGCTGCTGGGGCAGACCTGGGTATGGGGCTTATGCTTCGGCTGGGGCTGGCTCTGGCACATCCTTGCCGATGGGCTGACGGAACAGGGTGTGCCGTTCTTATGGCCCTTCGATGCTGCCCGCAGGCACAGCCTGCCGCGCTGGGGCTGCGGCATTGGGCGGGTGCTGCTGACGCTGGCAGCGGTCGGCGGGATCATCATCCTGCCTGTCACCCGCCTGCAACCCTGGTTCGTCTAGGGCAGCCGCAGGCACGGGATACTAAAAACGCCTTCGCAGGGTCACCTGCGAAGGCGTTCGATCTATCGGCGTGCGTTTACTTGCGCCTGCCGTCCTTTTCGGTGAATTCCAATCCGTCTTTTGCCTCGTTGACGCGCACGGTCACCGTCTTGCCCTGTTTGAATTTGCCTCCCAGCAGTTCCACCGAGAGCGGGCTTTCCATGAATTTCTGCAGGGCGCGGCGCAGCGGGCGGGCGCCGAATGCCGGATCGTAACCCTTGTTTGCCAGCCACTGGCGCGAGGCCGCGGTCAATTCCACCTTGACGCCGAACTCGTTCAGGCGTTCCTGGATCTCCTTCATCTGCAGGTCAACGATGTGCTCCATCTGCTCCACCGAGAGCGGCGAGAACATGATGATCTCGTCGATGCGGTTGAGGAACTCGGGGCGGAAGGCACCCTTGAGCGCCTTCTCGATCTTTTCATGCGAGTCGCGCTCTTCATCGTTATCGGTGCGCTGAAGGAAGCCCAGCGTGCCGCCCTTCCGGACGTATTCGGTGCCCAGGTTGGAGGTCATGATCAGCACCGTGTTGCGGAAATCGACCACATTGCCCTGCCCATCGGTCATGCGCCCGTCATCCAGGATCTGCAGGAGGGCGTTCCAGACTTCGGGGTGCGCCTTCTCGATCTCATCGAACAGCAGCACCCGGTAGGGACGGCGCCGTACCGCCTCGGTTAGTTGACCGCCCTCTTCGTACCCCACGTATCCGGGCGGAGCACCGAAAAGGCGCGAGACGGTGTGCTGCTCGCGGTATTCCGACATGTCGATGCGCACCAGGGCATCCTCGTCATCGAACATGAACCATGCCAGCGCCTTTGCCAGTTCGGTCTTGCCGACGCCGGAGGGACCGATGAAGATGAACGAGCCGATGGGACGCGCCGGGTCCTTGAGCCCGGAGCGCGCCCGCCGGATGGCATCCGAGATGGCGTGGATGGCTTCATCCTGCCCGATGATGCGCTCGTGCAGGCGCGCCTCCATCTGGAGCAGTTTCTCCGCCTCGCTTTCCATCATCTGGCTCAGGGGGATGCCGGTCCACTGGTG
>JBFYSG010000124.1:0-2666 GCA_041301835.1 Chloroflexota bacterium
ATAATCAGCTTGCGTGGATTGAGGCGCAGGCCCCGCCAAAGCATCCGGGGCAGGTTGGCGGTTGGTGATCACATCCAGGTAGGACTGGGAAGTAAAGCGGGTGCCACCGATCAGCGGAGGAAACTCATTCAATTGCACACGTTCAACGATCTGGAAGCGGGCAGCGCCATTGCTCGCCTGCAGGATATCCTGGATGTAGCCTGTCACCAGGTCTTCCGGGCGGTTCCATTTCATCATCCTGGATAGGGTGAGGCCGGTGGCAGGGTCCATGACCGGGTCATATACCACCAGCAGGACGTGGGCGGTGATGATGCGCACCGGTTCCAGCAGGTTATCCGCGGGCAGCGGTTGTTTCTTCCCGCTCCGGCTGGAGGCGGGAGACATAAGGCTGCGCAGGAAGTCCCACAGGGATGGCATTATGCCTCTCGGTCAGGGGACATCGGTGGCGTAGTAGCCCTGACCACTGACGCTGATAAAAATGTAGCGATTGGGGCTGATGGTCATGGCGGTGGCTTGCGAGACCAGCATTTTGGCGCGGTCCTCATCCGCGGCGCGGAACTGACCTTGCAGGATAAGGGAATCGGGACGCGGGCTGAAGCGGTAGACCGCCTGGGCGAGGGGATCGAACAGGTAGAGAGCCTGGTCGGGCGGGTCGGCGAAGGTCATGTGGGTGAAGAAGGCATCTGTGATGACCCCGCCCGGGGCACGGTCGGGGCGGTTATCCATGAACTGTGCTGGGTCGGAACAGCGCTTGGGGACACCCTCGAATTCCAGCAGGGTGCAGGCACTGACATGACCGTCGTTGTAGAGCAGGTACAGGTCGGCCCCATTGGTGACCATGTCGATGACGGCTGGCATGTTGGCCGGGATCTGGCTGCCAAAGAACATGACCGGCAGGGTGGAATATCCGCCGAATTGATCCGGGGCGTAGTACCAGACCGCGTTGCCAGGCGGATCAAGAACATAGAGATAACCGCTTGAAATATCCAGCGCGAATCCACTGATTCCCCGCCATCCGAGAGAGGGGGTGGCAAGCGGCACCGCGGTGGGCGCACCTGGGCTTGGACGGCAAAGGAGCAGGGTGCCGGTTGAATCCAGGGCGATGAGCGTGGCATCGAGGGTGTTGACCCTGGGTGCCGCGGCGATGTCGATGATCTCGCCGACCCGGACGCCATTATCATACAGTCCCGGTCCACACTCAAACTGGGTGTCTGCCTGGTAGCCAAGCGACCCCAGGTAGAAGCGCAGAACATTTCCGTGAGCGCCATCCAGGATGTAGAGGTCGGTGTTGGTGGCAGCCATGCGGGTTACTTCCACCGCCGTGCTCAATCCGCCCACGATGGCGGGGGTAAAATCGAGGCGCAGGATGCCATCCAGGTTGTCGAGCGCCAGTTGGGCGCGCTGGCGGAGTTCCTCCAGTTCGTCAGTTTCCTGGAAGTCATCCGCGATGTTCAGGTAATACAGCGTCCGCTCCCAGCCGACCCGCACCTCTGCCGGGTGGGTCTGTGATGAAGCCCAGACAGAGGCTGCCCATGCCTGGTCGAAATTCTCCTGGTAGGAGGCAGCGCGGCCGTGACGGTTATAAAAGGTCAGAGCAGCCGTCACCACCAGCAGCGGGATGACAATGGCGATGAAACTCATGCTCACACCGGTCAGGCGCGGTTCATCATCCCTGAGATTGGGAAGCAGGTTGGGCAGGAAGGCTTTGATCTTCTCGGAGGTGGTGCGTGTGAATACCTGTACGCCCCGCAACCACTTGGCCATACCGCGGAAGGCCTGTTGTTTCCTTTGCGGAGTCAGGCGCATGATCTCCGGCGTCTCGCTGCTCACACCGGGTGGTGGGATGCCTTTTCCTGGCCTGGAGATCACCTGGCGGGTCTTGCCACCCGCCGGGCGGGTGATGAGACGTGCCGGCCGAACGGTCTGGGCAGGATCGGTACCCGATGGAATGGCTGGTCCCGCTGCCTGGGCAGGCTCTGATGCAAGTTCTGGTGGGGCGGACCCCGTTAATCCATCCGGGGAAGGCCCTGCTAAGGCATCCAGGGCAAGCCCCGCTAAACCATCCGGGGCAAGGACTTCATCCGATTCACCGGAAAGCAAGCGTGAGAAACGACTGGCAGGTTTTTCACTGGCAACCCTCGAGACCGGCACGACGAGCGCCGGTTGGTCTGGCGCAGCGACCGGAGCAGGGAACTCCTCCGCCCCCACCAGAGCGACCGGGGAGACTTTTTCTTGTTTCCCGGCAGCAGTGGACGCTTCACTGGTTCCCACCACACCGGGCAGGATCTTGAGAACGCCTTTGCCAGCCTGGACGCGCACCAGCACGGCGTTGAGGTCATCGCTGGTGGATGCCGGCAGGTCACGCCGCAGGAGGTCGAAGTTGCGTTGTTCAGCATTGAGCAGGGATTCCCAGGCGGGCGGCAGGACGGAACATAGGGCAAGCACGTCGCCGGCATGAAGATCCACCTGGGCGAAATGGATCGGGGTGATCTGGCTGGCGCCCAATCCGCTGCGGCCGTTCTGGCTCTCGTGGAAATGTTGCGATCCCTCCTGTGCCAGGTGATAAACATGCACAGGCCCGCACAGCGCCATGAAGAACTGGGCGCCGCGCGGCACTCCCAGCAGGAGCCTGCCGACCACATACTGACCCTTGCCAGTGGTGCGCA
>JBFYSG010000125.1:0-5777 GCA_041301835.1 Chloroflexota bacterium
ATAGGTCGCCTTCATCTGGTAATGATATTCGCATTCCACGACCTTAAATTCATAATCGACCGCCGTATTCCTGACATCCGTGGTGATTTGGATGAACTGAGCGCCTGATTCCGAGGGCGTAAAAAATCCAAGAACAGTCACTCTTTGTACGCCTCCGCGGATAGTCGAGGGAATGAGATCTACTTCGACACTACTGGATGAAACCAGGATCTTAAACGGAACGGGGAAATCGGAGTTGACCAAGATACTGAATTGTATGTTCTCTCCCAGGCACACTTCCTCTGGCGGTGCTTTTGACGATTGAAGGTCCACCGAACCAAATAGATAATCTCCCCTTTCCGCGTGTGCCCGGGGGACATAAATGGATAATGAAAGCAACAAGAAGATCAAGAGTATGGATAAAAGGAAAAAGGCTGTCTTTCTTTTCATCACGGACCTCCTCACCAGCCAGGTAGTGATGGAGCGCTGACTGGTCGCCATCCATCGGATACCTTATCCGGCATCCAATGCTCAAATTATTGCACTTTGCGCCTGTGAATACAAGCACACCGTTCATCCTACGATCACAGGGCGCTGGTTCCCGCCCTTGACAGGGTGGAAAAATGGCGTAAAATAAAAACGAACGTTCGTTCATTTGAAGGAACCCCGCCATGACCGATCCCTCCCCCACCAAAGGTGAACGCACCCGCAAGGGCATCCTGGAAGCAGCGTACGAGTTGTTCCTCACACAGGGATACGCCGCCAGTTCCATGCGCCAGATCGCCAACCGCGCCGGGCTGGCGCTTGGCGGGATCTACAACCACTTCGAGAGCAAGGAAGCCATCTTCAGCGAGCTGGTACTCGAGCGCCATCCCTACCGCCAGGTGCTGCCGATCCTGCTGACCACCCCGGCGGACGACCCGGAGTCGTTCGTGCGCCTGGCGGCGAAGATGATGGTGGAAGAACTTGGCAGGCGACCAGACTTCCTCAAGCTGATGATGATCGAGTTGGTGGAATTCAACGGGCGCGATATGCCGGGGATCGTCGAGCGCATCATCCCGGAGGTGGTGCCGTTGATCCAAAAATTCAACAACCAGCAGCGCCTGCTGCGAAACATCCCACCATTCATCTTCTTCCGGGCTTTCGTGGGGCTGTTCTTCTCGTACTACATCACCGACATGATGATCCCCGCCCCGGCATCGATCCTGAACCAGGAGGATGCCCTGGAGCACTTCATCGACATCTTCCTGCATGGCATCCTGGCTGAAACGGAGAAAGCATGAACACGCGCCTCGCATCCATCATCCGCAAGGAATTCATCCAGATCATGCGCGACCGGCGCACGCTGGTCATCATCCTGGTCATCCCCATCCTGCAGTTGTTCCTGCTCGGGTATTCAGCCACTACGGACGTGCGCAACATCCCGCTGGCGGTGCTGGACCAGTGCCGCTGCGAAGAATCACGCCAGCTGCTGGATGCCTACCGCTCGGCGGATTATTTCCTACTGGCTTGGTCGGTCGATTCGGAGGACGAGATACGCACGCTGATCGAGCAGGGCGAGGCGCGCGCCGGGATCATCATCCCGCCGGATTACAACACCGCTTTGGCGGAGGGCGATGCCGTGGTGGCGTTCATCCTGGATGGGTCGGACGCCACGGCAGGCTCCACCGCGCTTGCCGCGGCAACCCTGGTGGGGCAGGCGCATGCCACCACGCTGATGATGGAGAGACTGGAACGCTCGGGCATGGATGTGGAGAACTTCCAACCTCCCCTGGAGGTGCGCACGCGTGTCTGGTACAACCCGGACCTGGTGAGTTCGTATTTCATGATCCCCGGTGTGATCGGCATGATCCTGTTCGCCATCACCTCCATCCTGACCGCCACCGCCATCGTGCGCGAGCGCGAGCGCGGCACGATCGAGCAGTTGATCGTCACGCCGATCCGCCCATGGGAACTGGTGGTCGGCAAGATCCTGCCGTACGTGATCCTGGCTTTCATCGACACCCTGGAGGTGCTTGCCATCGGGCACTGGTGGTTCGGTGTGCCAGTGCGCGGCGCGCTGTGGCTGATCCTGTTTTGTTCCGGCTTGCTGCTGCTTTCCGGTCTTGGCATCGGCTTGTTCGCCTCGACCATCGCCAACACGCAGCAGGAAGCCATGCTGACGGTGTGGATGACGCTGCTGCCGAGCATCTTCCTCTCCGGTTTCTTCTTCCCGCTGGAGGCGATGCCGAAACTGCTGCAGTGGGTCTCAGCCATCATCCCCCTGCGCTATTACCTGGTCATTATCCGCGCCCTGCTGATCAAGGGAGTCGGCATCCCTGCCATCTGGCAGGAGATGCTGGCGCTGACCCTGTTCGGCATCTTGATCATGGGCGCGGCTTCCATACGCTTCAGAAAACGACTCGATTAAGGAGCAACGATGAAACACAAACGTCCCCCCATTCCCGTGATCGTCCTGGTGGTGCTGGTCGTCCTGACCGCGCTCTATTTCCTGGTGATGAAACTGGTGGAACGCAATGACGACACGCTGGCAGCCTCGGGCACGATCGAAGCCATCAGCGTTTCGCTCTCGCCGGAGATCGGCGGCAAGGTGCTGGAGATCTACGTCGAAGAAGGCGACCCGGTGCAGGCAGGGCAGGCGCTCTTCCGCCTGGATGACACCCTGCTGCAGGCGCAGCGCGCCGTCAGCGCCGCGGCGCTGGACCTTGCGAGCGCCTCAGCCTCGACGGCGGATGCCGCCGTGCTCACGGCGCAAGCCAGTTATGACCTGGCGGTTGCCGCTGCCCGGGCGGAAGCCGGCACGATGCGCACATCCGACTGGGGCTCGGAGTTCGGCAGCGGCATATCGCAGAGCGAGGAACTCATCGCCGCCATGGACGTGATGGAAGCCGCCCTCGTCACCCGGGATGCCGCGCTGGCAGACCTGCAAACCCTGACCTCCGCGCCCGATTCCAACGACTTCGTGCTGGCAGAGCGCCGCCTGCTGGAAGCGCGCGCCGCCTACAACGTGGCACAGGCGGTGCTGACGCGCGCCAACCTGTCCAGCAATGCCGACCTGCGCGAAGCGGCGCAGACCGCGTACGATGCCGCCCTGGACGAACTGGATGCCGCCCAGAACGACTACGATGCATTGAAGGACAGCGACCCAGCCCTGGCGGTCCTGCTGGCGCGTGCCGAGGCGGCTGTTGCCCAGGAAGGTTACGAGGCAGCCCGCGACCGTGTGCTTGCCCTGCAGAGCGGCGACTACTCGCTCAAGGTGGAATTGGCTGCCGCGGCGCTGAGCCAGGCGCAGGCGGCGGCGGAACAGGCCGGGCTTGCCGTTGCCCAGGCGCAGGCAAGCCTGGACCTGGTGGATGCCCAGATCGCGAAATTGACCGTCAGCGCTCCATCCGACGGGGTGATCTTGACCCGCACCATCCAGGTCGGAGAGGTCATCCCGGCAGGCGGCGTGGCGATGCGGCTGGCAAAACTGGACGACCTGACCATCACGGTCTACATCCCCGAGGACCGTTACGGGGAACTGAGCCTGGGTCAAGGCGCCAGCGTGCAGGTGGATTCCTTCCCCGGCGAGACGTTCGAGGCGGTCATCAGTCACATTTCTGACGAAGCCGAGTTCACCCCGCGCAACGTCCAGACGGTGGCGGGGCGTTCCAGCACGGTGTATGCCATCCGCCTGCAAGTGGATGACCCGGCGGGCAAACTCAAGCCCGGCATGCCGGCGGACGTGTCCTTCGAGCATTAGGCAAAGGGAAAGACGCAGCATGCAAGAATCATTCTGGTTCCGGATGAAGAACATCCAGCGCATCCACCGGCTGTTGTATGCGCTCGGGTTGGGTCCGCTGATCGGCGGGCTGATCCTGCTCTTGACCACCACCGGGCGGAAAAGCGGCTTGAAGCGGGTCACGCCCCTGCAGTACGAACTGATCGACGGCAGGATCCACCTGGGCTCGGCGCGCGGCACAAAGGCGGACTGGTATCGGAACCTGGAAGCCGATCCGTGGGTGGAGGTGCGCATTAAGAACCGCACCCTGCGCGGGCGCGCCGAGACCGTCACCGACCCCGGGCGCATCGCCGATTTCCTGGAAGTGCGCCTGCAGCGGCACCCGCGCATGCTGGGGCTGATGATGGAAAAGGTGCATCACCTGCCGCGCCGCCCCAGCCGGGCGCAGCTGGAGGAACTGGCGGGACACGAAGCCATGGTGGTGATCACCCCCGAGGCGGAGAGCCGATGACCGACCTGGTGACCGCCGACAAATTGTGCAAGAACTTCGGGGATAACGCCGCCGTCCGGGAGGTGAGCCTGAACATCGCCCCGGGCGAGATCTACGGGCTGGTCGGCTCGGACGGCGCGGGGAAGACGACCACCCTGCGCCTGCTGGTTGGCGCCCTCAAGGCGGACAGCGGGCAGGTGCGCATCTGCGGCTACGACCTTGCGCGGCAGGGCGAGCAGGCGCGCGCCTGCGTGGGTTACCTCTCCCAGCGTTTCTCGCTGTACGAAGACCTGACGGTGCTCGAGAACATCCGCTTCTTTGCCGAACTGCGCGGCTTGCGGCACGAGCAGTGGCTGCCGCGCTGCATGGAGATCCTGGACTTTGTGGACCTGGCGGATTTCAAGGACCGTCGGGCGGGCATGCTTTCGGGCGGGATGAAACAAAAACTGGGGCTGGCTTCCGCCCTGGTCACCCGCCCGCAGGTGCTGCTGCTCGACGAACCCACCACCGGGGTGGACCCGGTAACCCGCCAGGATTTCTGGCAGCTGGTCATCCGCCTGGCATCCAATTCCCTTGGCACGGCGGACGCCGCTGCCGGTCAGACTGAACGCCGGGCGGTGCTCTTAACCACCCCCTACATGGACGAAGCCTCGCGCTGTCACCGCATCGGTTTCATGCGCGCCGGGCAGATCATCGCCGAAGGCACGCCCGGGTCGCTGCGCGCCATGCTCCAGGACCGCATCCTGGAATTGCGCGGCGAGGGCATGGCAAACCTGCGCCAGGTCGCCGCGCAGGTCGGCGGGGTGGAGGATGTGCGCGCCTTTGGCGACCGCCTGCACCTGCGCATCCAGGCAGGCACGGCGGCGCGCGTGCTGCCTGCCCTGCAGGCGGCTCTCGCCAGCCGCGCAGCCGGCGCGCTCAGCATCCAGCCCATCCAGCCGACGCTGGAGGATGTCTTCATCGCCCTGTCCGAATGAAGCAGGAGTAGCATGCCTGAACCTGTCCTGGTAACCAACAACCTGACCCGCCGCTTCGGCGATTTCCTGGCGGTGGACCACGTTTCCTTCCAGGTCAACCCCGGGGAGATCGTCGGCTATCTCGGTCCCAACGGCTGCGGCAAGACGACCACCATCCGCATGCTGCTCGGCTTGCTGGAGCCCACCGAGGGCAGCGCCACCGTGCTGGGCTTTGATGCCTTCCACCAATCGGAAGAGGTGCGCGCCCGTTCGGGCTACATGTCCCAGAAATTCGCCCTGTACGACGACCTGACAGTGATGGAGAACCTGACCTTCTATGCCGGGGTGTACGGCTTGCGCGACCCGTCACAGATCGAGGCGACGGTCGAAAAAGTGGGGCTGCGCGGGCACGAAAGCGAACTTGTACGCTCGCTCCCGGCAGGCTGGCGGCAGCGGCTGGCGCTGGGCATCGCCCTCGTCCACCAGCCCGCCCTGCTCTTCCTGGACGAACCCACCTCGGGGGTCGACCCCTCGGCGCGGCGCTCCTTCTGGGACCTGATCTACGACCTGGCAGGCGGCGGGGTGACCGTGCTGGTGACCACGCACTACATGGACGAAGCCGAGTACTGCG
>JBFYSG010000128.1:0-3472 GCA_041301835.1 Chloroflexota bacterium
CTGGCGCGCGCCATCCGCCCGGCGCACACCATGCTGGATGGGGACACGGTCTTTGCCCTGGCAACCGGGGGCAGGCGCGCGGATGTCAGCACGGTGGGCGCGCTTGCCGCCGAAGCGCTGACGCTTGCCATCCTGCGGGCGGTGCAGTGCACGCCCGGGGCGGGGGGCTTGCCCGGTCTGCTCGATCAAGCCGACCGCTGAGACTTTCAGGAAAACGAACGACCTGCCGAGGCAGGTCGTTTTGATACAGATTTGCGCTGACCGGCAGGTGTCAACTGCGGCGCCGGCGCTTGAGCGTGTCGCGCAGGAAGAAGTTCAACACCACGCTCACTGCGCTGGTGATGAGCGAGCCCAGCAGGGCGCTCAGGAACCAGGGTTCTGCCAGCGAGAAGCCGATGCCGAACTGCGACCCCAGCCAGCCGGTGAGGGCGAACAGCAGGGCGTTGATGATGAGGGTGAACAAGCCCAGCGTGACCAGGATGAGCAGGCAGGAGATCGCCTTGGCAGGCGGGCGCAGGATGGCGTTGACCAGCCCGAAGATGAGCGCCAGCCAGATGATGTTTACCCAACTGCCTTCCAGGGTCAGGTAGTTGGGCAGCAGGATGATGGCGACATAGAGTGCCACAGCGTTGATCGCCCAGCGGATGAATAGTTTCATATTGGACTCCTTTTCAATATTCTTTCTCTTCTTAAGTACGAGATTCGCCTGGCGGAGTTTCAAGCAATTGCATCCAGATCAGGGTGCGGTGCAGGTGGAAGCCTGCCGCCTGGATCGCATCGGCGTATTCCCCGCCGGGAAATTCGAGCGCCAGCATCGTGCGCCAGGATGCCAGGTCGTGGCAGGCGCGCTGGAGCAGAGCGACCAGGCTCCCATCCGAGCCTGTCTCCGGCAGGGCTGCGTACAGGCGGTCGGGGAAGCCCGGCGGCAAGGGCTGCCAGGTGAGGGCGGCGAGCAGGTCTTTCCCGGCGCGCACGGTCCAGTGGCGGGTGTCGTCCGCCAGCAGGAAGCGCTGCAGGCTGTGTGCCAGCCCCGGGCGGAACGAGGACCAGGGCAGAGGCTGGTACCAGGCAAGCGTCTGCGGGTAGGCGCGCCGGAGCCATGCCTCCTGCCGGGTCCAGTCGCGCCCGCGGCGGTGAAAGACCTCCACAGGCGGGGGCGGCGGGCGGCGGGTGCGGTCCAGGGTGATACGCCACGAGGCGCGCCGCGCCTGTGCGTGGAAGCCGAGTTCTTCATACAGCTTGATCGCCCCGGGGTTGTCGTCGCGCACGTGGAGCCAGATCTGGTCGGCTTGCTTCATGCGGGCATACTGGATGCCTGCCTGGGTGAGGCTGTTGCCGATGCCGCGCCGCCGCAGGTTGGGGTGCACCGCCACGTTGGCGATCAGGTAATATTTCAGCCCTTTGTGGCGGTACGGGATCAGGCTGGCGTTGCCGACGATCTCGCCGTCCTGTTCCCAGACGAATCCGCTGAGCGGCATGGAGACCGTATCGGCGACGTGCGCCGCCCAGCGCAGGAAGGCGTTATCCCTGCCTGACCTGCGCATCTGCTGCAGGTAGCGCCGCCCGTCGTCATCCAGGGTGCTGGCGAAGCAGGTTTCCACCAGGTTGGCAACCGCGGGCAGGTCGCGCAGGATGTTGAGCGGACGCAGTTGGGGGGGGAGCGATGTCAATGAAAGGGGGATGACTGCCATCTTTCCTTCCGCAAGCGGGTTACCCGGTACGGGCGGGCGCGCCGGGGACCATCCACTTTTTATGCAGGGTCATTATACTCATTTCCCGCTTGCCTTTTGATGGTAAATCAGTACAATCAGGTCAGGCAGGGGCATTTCTAATACAATATTAGCAATTCATGCCGTGTGCCTGCGTTATAATCGCGCCCATGGAGCGAAAGGAACCTTCCCTATGATGCGATTTGACCGCTTTACCGAGAGGGCACAGGAAGCCGCCCAGCGCGCCGCGGAGATCATCCAGCGCTACGGTCACAACCAGATCGATACCGAGCACATCCTACTCGCCCTGATCGAACAGCCCGGCGGTGTGATCCCGCAGATCCTGGAAAACCTGAAGATCAATGCCGAGGCGCTGGCAGAGCGCCTGGACCAGACCCTGCGCATGACGCCCAAAGCCAACATCTTTGGCGGCGGCGCCGGGCAGATATTCATCACCCCGCGCGTCAAACGCATCATCGACCTGGCGAACGAGGAAGCCAACCGCCTGAAGGACGAATACATCTCCACCGAGCACATCTTCCTCGCCATCATGAGCGAGCGCAACACCTCCGCCGCCCGCATCCTGGAGAATGCCGGTCTCAACCGCGACCGCGTGCTCGAGACCATCCAGCAGATGCGCGGTGGGCAGCGCGTTACCGATCCGCAGGCTGAAACCCGCTACCGCACGCTGGAAAAATACTCGCGCGACCTGACCCAGTTGGCGCGCGAGGGCAAACTCGACCCGGTCATCGGGCGCGATACCGAGATCCTGCGCCTCATCCAGATCCTCTCCCGCCGCACCAAGAACAACCCGGTGCTCATCGGGGAAGCCGGAGTGGGCAAGACTGCCATCGTGGAGGGGCTGGCGCAGAAGATCGCCTCCAACGACGTGCCCGAGATCCTCTCCGGCAAGCGCGTCGTGGCGCTCGACCTGGGCGCGATGATCGCCGGTTCACGCTTCCGCGGCGAGTTCGAGGAGCGCCTCAAGTCTGCCATCGAGGAAGTGCAGCGCGCCGCCGGCGAGGTCATCCTGATGATCGACGAACTGCACACCGTCATTGGGGCGGGCGCGGCGCAAGGCGCCATGGATGCCTCCAACATGCTGAAACCCGCCCTGGCACGCGGCGAACTGCAGTGCATTGGCGCCACCACCCTGGATGAGTTCCACAAGCACATCGAGAAGGATGCCGCCCTGGAGCGCCGCTTTGCGCCCATCTATGTCGAAGAACCCAACGTGGAAGACACCATCAAGATGCTGCAGGGCTTGCGCGACCGCTACGAGGCGCACCACAAAATCCGCTATGCCGATGAAGCCCTGGTGGCAGCGGCACGCCTGGCAGACCGCTATGTGACCGACCGCCACCTGCCGGATAAAGCCATCGACCTGATGGACGAATCGGCGGCGAAATTGCGCGTGGCGCTCTACTCCCTGCCCGACGATATCAAGGCTTTGAAGAACGAGATCGACAAACTGCGCGCCGAAGAGGAACAAGCGGGCTTGGAACGTGATTACGAGCGCGCCGCCCAGAAGAAATCGGAGCGCCTGCGCATCGAGGAAGAATACAGCACGCGCCGCGAGAAGTGGGAGACCGAGAACCAGATCGACGAGGTCGTGGACGTGAACGACATCGCCGAGGTCGTCCACCAGTGGACCGGCATCCCCCTGAGCCAGATGATGGAAAGCGAGGCGGAGAAACTGCTCCAGATGGAGGCGCGCCTGCACGAGCGCATCATCGGGCAGGATGAAGCCATCCACGCCATCT
>JBFYSG010000129.1:0-7198 GCA_041301835.1 Chloroflexota bacterium
ATAGATGATCATGTGGGCAATGGGCTCCAGCGGGGTGACCACACCCCATACGCCGAGATTCAATACGATGGTGCCCAGGATCATCAGCGGCATGGCGATCTTGTGCAGGATGCCCCGGAAATTAAGCCAGCGCCCGATGATGAGCGTGATCATGATCGCGATCAGGGCGAGCATGATATGGAGATGACCGATAATGGAGTATTCCATGGTGGTCTTCTCGGGCAGGCGGATGATGTTTTCTGCCAGGAAGACCTCGAAACCGTTCCCGAAGAAGGAGCCCGGGATGGCACCGAAAAATGCTGAAAGGACCGTCGTCAGCGCGGTGGCGAAGAAGGCGGCACGCTCAAGGTCGATCCCTTTACGGGTGCGGGCATAATGGCTGTCTGGTTGATGAACGTCCTTATCCCAGGGGTTGAGGGCGATGACCAGCAGGACACCGGCAAAAAAGATCAGGCTGAGACCGGTGATGTAGAGCCCGTGGAATGCCCAGTTGTGTCCCCAGTAGGCGAAGCCCATGCCGAAGAGCATGGCAAGCATGTATCCCACCGTGACCAACACGCGCACGGCTTTGCGGTAGAACTCCTTCATCTTCAGCAGGCTGGTGATCATGTATGTTTCAATGGCAACGATCGCCATGGCGATGGAGTGATACAGGATGACGATGCGCCCCTCGCGCTCTGCCTGAACGATATCCATTCGGAGAACACGGATGACAAAATCCCGGACGCCCATCTCTGCCATGGGTCCGGAGAGCATGCCAAAGACGGCGGTCTCCAGAGCGATCATGGCAATGGCAACCAGGATGAGCCCCTTGGTCGAATTAAATAGATAATTGAAGCGATCCTTGATGAAAGGCATCCATGCCTCCAGGGAATGAAGTGATGGTCAAACGGGGTCGGACACGATGCTGTCCGACCCCGTGCAAGCCAATTATTTCTTGATATCCTTGACGAAACCCCAGGTGAACGCCAGGGTCATGAGCAGGAGCAGGGGGGTGAGGATGAGCATGACAAAGGAGGGGCTGAAAAACAGCAGTTGCGCCCCGTTGGTGATGAAGGCGAGGGCAATGCCGCCCAGCCCGATAAGCACGCCACCGATCCCGACCCACCAGAATCCCTTGGCGGAGCCCTTGGCGAAGAATGGACCCAGGAAGATGACGAGTCCGGCAATGCCGTGGAAGAGCGGGACGGAGATCTTGCGCCCCAACTCCATGCCTGCAATGCTGAAGATGGCGATGGCAAGGAAGCCGATCAAGGCGAACCACTTGAAGGCTTTCTTCCACTTGGGGAAATACTGCTCGGCAATGCCCATGGAGATGCCCAATGGGATGAGGGAGGCGACGGTCAGGACATAAGGCGAAGAGAGGATACCCAGTCCCAGGAAGATGAGCAGGAGCCCCGAGACCAACAGGACAAGGAACCCCATCATGTAGTAGATATCGTAGGTTGCTTTGTTCTTGCTCCAGCGTCCATAGAAGCGCCAGAGCAGGTAGATCGCCACCAGCCCGGTGAGCAGGAGGAACAGGTTGTCGAGCGTGAACAGGTTCATATGCATTCTCCTTTTACAAGTTTGATCCAATTAACACTTTGCGTCCGTTCGTGTGACGCGAGCCCATTATGGCATAGGAACCTGTTTCAATCTGTAACAAAAATCACAAGAAGAGCCAGCGGACGGTCTTTCAGTCTGAACGGTATTTTTCGAGCAACAGGCGGGTTTTCGGCAGGAGCAGGTAGATCAATAAGGCTGTGCTCAGCAGAGGGGCTGGAAGGAACATGGAGAAGCCCTCTCCCAGAACGATCTCGCGCAAGCCGAGGGGATAGCCCCCGAGTATGGATAAGGATGCCGCAAAGATACCCAGGGGAATGACCGTGTCCTTGCGCTTGAGAACCAGGAACAGGAAGGTCGCCCAGGCAGCGGCTCCCCACCAGTTTACCATCTGGGTCACGGCAAACATGCCATGTGGGAAACTCTCCTCGACCGTCTGGTAGCGGGATATCGTGGCGACCCCGTCCATGAAGGTGAGTACGTAAGCGATCCCGACGAGGAAGGTCAGGGCGATGATCTTGCCCTTCACGCCTCCGACCAGCAACATCCCAAACCAGAGTACCCCGGCAAGGAAGAAGGATGTAATCGTTGGAGAAGGCAGCCCTACGCTGGCAGGGGGGATGATCGGGAAGAAGGCGGTCAGCATGAAGACAGTTGCTGCGACCGCTCCCCAGAACCACGCCCAGGACTGGCGTGTGGCAAAACCATACAGGGATACCACCATGAGGGATGTAGCTGCCAGGGTCAGCCAGCCCAAGATGGCAAACACGATCTGGACGGTGATGCCTTCGTCCGGGCGCCCGCCGGCTGTTTTCCCTTCGATGGTGGGCTGGTAGATGCTGGCGATCTGGTACGCCAGGAGCAAACCCGCCAGGATGCCAAGCACAGCAAGTATCAATCCGAGATTGCGATTATTTTTCATGATATACCTCCGGGTGTGCGATCAAGCCTGATCCTGCGGATCGATCAGCGCTGATTTGAATTTCGGGTACAGCAGGGTAAAGAATAGACCGATGATCACCGGCAGACCATAGGAATAATCCCAGGAGGTTGAGTCGGTCATGGTGAGGCGGATGACCTGCATGGGTATGTCAATGGCTACCAGGGATGTGACCGAGATCAGCGCCAGCCACCAGCCGGCAGACCGGCGGGAAGCAATCAGGTAGATGGCAATGAACAGGAGGACCACGCAGATCCATTGGATGGGCTGCGACCACGAGAGCACCCACCAGCCCAGTCCGTCGTACATCGGCTTGCCTGCACGTGTGAGCAGGGTGCGCAGGTTACCGATACCAACGATGAAGGCGTGCGTGCTCAACATGCCGCAGAAGGTCAGGGCGAGGAACTGCCCCCATTTAAGCCACTTGTCCACTCTGCGGCTGAGGATCAGAGTCCAGAAGAAGATCAAACCCACCGCGGAGACTGCCAGCGGAACAGGAAAGCCGTCCACAAAGGAGACATAGGGCATGAACATGAAGAATCCGCCGGCTGAAGGGAAGGCGGAGGCGAGCAGCGCGGCAGGGAATGACCATTCTTTGCCCCGGAAGATGGGACGGGCGAGCCAGAGCAGGGCGATCCCGCCAATGAAGATCAGCCCGCGATAGAAAGGAAAGGCATAGGAGAACAAGAGAATGCCGCTGGCATAGGCGGGCTTTTCGGTCGAGATCTGGACCAGCGCTGACAGCACTCTTTCCAGTGATAACTGGATTAGGAAGGGCGCGATCGCGATCATGAAAATGCCGACCACCACAGCCAGGACGGCGAGGATAAGGCGTACATTTTTCGGTGTATTTTCCATGAGAGACCTCCGGCAGGATATGGATCGAACTATGTGATGTATAGCACAATAACCTGCCGCCTGTCTTTGCTTTAAGTTCAATCCCCGGGAATTGATATAATCCAGGCATGGATGATCATGCGATCGAGACACTGGTTCAACACCCGCTCTTTTCCTGTTTGACGCCCGAGGAACAGGAAACGCTGGCGCGTCAGGCGATACGCAGGAACTTCTCCGCTGGCGAGGTCGCCTCGCGCGCTGGCGATATCTGGGCATACCTTTTTCTCGTCAGAGAGGGCAGCGTACAGGCGATCAAGGAGTCCAGAGAGGGGCGAAGCCTGGTGGTTGCAGAGATCGGCGCGGGTGAGATCTTTTGGGGTTTGGCATTCTTCCAGGATGACACACCCAACCCGGTGTCCCTCCAGTTCTCACGTCCATCCTGCCTGTGGTTGTGGCAAAGAGCAACGATCCTGCCGATCCTGCTTGAAAACGGGCACTTCACCTGGGAACTTTCGCGCCTGATGGTCGGGCGCATGCTTCGGGCGAGCGAAGTCATCGAAGGTTTGGCATTCCAGCCCGTGGCAGGCAGGCTGGCGCACCTGCTGATGGACTACCCAGGGAAAGCCGATTCCGGACCCACCGCCCGTTCGCTTACGCTGGACGATATGGCAGCGCGCATCGGCTCGACCCGCGAGATGGTCTGCCGTCTCCTGCAAACGTTCGCAGATCAAAACCTGATCAAGATCACGCGCACGGATTTTGAAATAACCGACCGTGATGCCCTGGCGGGCATGGCACAGAAAGTCAAGTCTTGAGGCGCGAACTCATCGTAAATGCCGATGACTACGGGTTGACTCCCGGGGTCTCGCGCGGGATACGCGCGGCGCACCTGGGTGGTATCGTCAGGTCCACGACAGTCATGATGAACCGCGCGTTCATCGGGAAAGAGCTCCGTCAGGCGCAGGAGCAGACTCCGCAGCTGGCACTGGGCGTGCACCTGACCCTGACTGCCGGATGCGCGCTGGCGCCCCCGGCAGAGGTCGGATCCCTGGTGGATTCGCAGGGCAGATTCTGGCATGTGGGTGTCTTCAAGGAGAGGATCGGCGAGATCCGTCTGGATCAGGTCTGGAAGGAGTGGTGCGCCCAGGCAGACCTATTCGTCAGGCTGACCGGGAAAGCGCCAACCCATTTCGACTCGCATCATCACAGCGCGTACTTCACGCCGGAGTTGAGCGCTTTGTTGGCACAACTCGGTCATCAGTATGACTGCGCCATACGTCTGACCCACCCATCCGATCTGGCGGCACACGTGAGTCCACACCCGGATGCTTTCATCGCCTCGTTTTTCGGAGAAGGCGCCACCCGGGAGAACCTGTTGACGATCCTGGTGGGATTGCCGGAGGGCGTAACCGAGCTCATGTGCCATCCCGGTTATGCGGATGACGACTTGATGGCTCTTTCTTCGTATAACCAACAGCGGGAGCGAGAACTCGCCCTGCTGTGCGATCCCGAAATAAGCGCAACCATCACCCACCTGGGGATCAACCTGATCTCCTTCCGGGATCTGTAAAAAACCCGCCGTTGAATCTTTCGATGGGTGGGCGGCAGGGGGGATCTCATCTTCAATCCTGGGCGAATATCGCCAGGATCTCGCCAAAATAGGCGCGGTGATAATCCTTGTTGGGATAGTTCTGATCGATGCCCGGATCGAGGAAATGGGATGGATCGATGTCCGCCCAATAGATCTTGCGGCATTCGAACACCAGGCTCGCCTGGGAATAAGAGGGTGCGGGCACCTGAGTGGAGGCAATGGGGGTCAAGCCTGAAGCGTTTATCTTATCCCCGTCGCGCCCCGAACGCCTGCCGAGCAGTTGCAGCGCGGCGTGATACTGTTCCGGGAAAGCGCAGACCGTGAAGGTATCGTTCTCTTCCATGAAGCGGTAGGTATATCGTACAGGGCGGACAACAACCTGGATGAACGGACGCCGCCAGATGTAGCCGATGGAGCCCCAGCCCACGGTCATGGCATTATATTGACCGGTGTGGAAATCCCCCGCACTGAGCAACAGCCATTGAACGTCCCAGAGGTGAAATGGTTTTACACTGAAGGCTTCGATATGAACAGGGGAGCGTGTCAAAGTGATCCTCCTTGCAGAATTTTGCTTGCGGTCGTGAGATCAGGTGAGTGCCTTGATGAATACCCGGCGGCGCTTGTGCTGGCGGCGCTGATAATACTTCCACTGCCCCTGCACGTTGGTGTTGGTGGCAAGTTCGGGGTTGGATTCGACCCGACGAACACCCAGGCGGTTGAATACCTGGTTCATGCGGTCCATGAGAACGGCATTGACACCGCGCGACTGGTACTCCTTTTTTACTGCCACCAGATAGAGGTCAAATTGATCGTACGTACGAAGCGCCTTGAGCAGGTGGATGAACCCGAAAGGGAAAAGGTTGCCCCGGGATCTTTGCAGGGCAAGCGAAAGCGAGGGGAGTGTTATACCAAAAGCGATGACCTTATCCTCTGCATCGACCACGATGGGCACAAAATCGGGCTGGACGAAGCCGAAGTATTGTTTGATGTAGGCATCCACCTGCCGCCGGGAGAGAGGCACCGTCCCGTAGAGATGAGCGTAGGCTTCATCGAGCAGGTCAAAGATACCCGGCGCGTAGCGCAGGAGATCCTTCTTGTTGCGACTCTCTGCCAGATGCAGACCGTAGCGTCGCATGGCAAGATCGGCGATCCTGGCGATCGTGGGATCCGGTTCAGCGGGTACGCTCATCTCGTACTCCACCCAGTCAATATCTGGCGCATAGCCGAGCGCCTGCATATGCTTGGGGTAATACGGGTAGTTGTAATTTGTGGAGAGCGTGGCGCGTTCTTCGAATCCCTCAATGAGCATGCCTTCCCGGTCCAGATCCGTGAATCCCAGTGGACCGTGTACAGCCGCCATGCCGCAGGTGCGCCCCCACGCCTCCACCGCGGCAAACAAAGCCGCCGAGACCTGGGGATCATCGACGAAATCCAGCCAGCCGAAGCGGAGGTAGGATTGTCCCCATTTC
This sequence comes from Chloroflexota bacterium, assembly GCA_041301835.1. Lineage (GTDB taxonomy): Bacteria > Chloroflexota > Anaerolineae > Anaerolineales > Villigracilaceae > UBA877. The sequence continues at coordinate 6,383 of JBFYSG010000129.1, forward strand.
TCGATATGTTTGTGGTTCAGGATCGCGGCAACCCGTCCCACAACTTCTCCGGCACGCATGGCAAGGAAATATTTAGCCTCGCAATGTTCGAAAGCAGGGTTGCGATCGCGTCGCAGGGTGTTGCGTTCATCCAGGAACAGCGCAGGCACATAATATGGGTTGCGGCGATAAAGACGCACCGGAAATCGTATGAAAGCGTCAAGGTCCCGGCGGGTTTTTACTTGCTTGATGGTAACGCGCATGTGGTCCATTCGTCGAGCGGGCGGGAGGCGCGCCGGGATCAGGCGGGTGACTCCGGACAGTCAAGGTATTTGATGAACGCCCGGCGGCGTTTGTGCTGGCGTTTTTGATAGTATTTCCACTGACCTTGCACGTTGGTGTTCCATTCCAGTTCCGGATTGGTCTCGACCTTGAGGATACCGTTCTTAATGAATAAGCGGTGAACATAGTCCATCAGGATGGCGTTTACCCCCTTGCCTTGGTATTCGCCGCGCACCGCCACCAGGTAGAGGTCGGCGCGATCATTCCGGCGCATGGCTTTGAGAATGTGAAGGAAACCAAACGGAAAGAGGCGTCCACGGGCGCGCTGCAACGCCCGCGAGAGCGAGGGCATGATGATACCGAAAGCAACCATCCTGCCCGCCTCGTCGAGAACGACCGGAACGTATTGGGGCGAGATCAAACCAAAGTACTGTTTGATGGCATTTTCGATCTGGACATCGCTCAGCGGGACCGCGCTATACAGGTTGCGATATTCCTCGTTGTACATCTCAAAGAGCTGGCGCGCATACGGCAGGAGTTCCTTCTTTCGCCTTG
>JBFYSG010000133.1:0-5921 GCA_041301835.1 Chloroflexota bacterium
CTACGTGCTCATGTCATATGGCACTGGCGCGATCATGGCAGTGCCTGCCCACGACCAGCGTGATTTCGAATTCGCCCGCAAGTACGGCATTGAGGTGCGCGTGGTCATCCAGCCGGAAGGGATCGAACCCCTGGATGGCGCCAGCATGCCTGCCTCGGTACCCGCCAGCGGCAGGATGGTCAATTCCGGTCCGCTTAGCGGTACCACCGCCGATGAAGCCTTCCTGGCTGCGGTCAAGTTCGTAACCGGGCAGAATATCGGCAAGGGCGCGGTCAACTATAAACTGCGCGATTGGCTTATTTCCCGCCAGCGCTACTGGGGCGCGCCCATCCCGATGGTGCTTTGTGAGAAGGATGGCTGGAACCCGGTCCCGGATTCCCAGCTGCCCGTACTCCTGCCCGAGGATGTGGAATGGAAGCCGACCGGAGAATCGCCGCTCAAACTGCACCCTTCATGGAAGAAAACGAAATGCCCCGTATGCGGCGGTCCCGCCGAGCGCGAGACGGATACGATGGATACCTTCATGTGCTCCTCCTGGTATCACCTGCGCTACCTGTCCCCGCATGATGCCAGCGCTCCCTTTGATGAGAGGGAGTACAACTACTGGATGCCCGTGGATACCTACACGGGAGGCATCGAACACGCCAATATGCATCTCATCTATACCCGCTTCTTCCACAAGGCGCTGCGCGACATGGGTATCACCGAGGGTCCGGAGCCAATGGTCCAGCTGCGCAACCAGGGCATGGTGCTCGGCGAGGATCACGAAAAGATGTCCAAGAGCCGGGGCAACGTTGTCCCGCCGGACGAACTGGTGGAACGGCACGGCGCGGATGCCGTGCGCGCCTTCCTGATGTTCTTCGCCCGCTGGGACATGGGTGCGCCCTGGAATCCTTCCGGCATCGAAGGCACCGTCCGCTGGCTGCGCCGTATCTGGAACCTGGTGCTCGATACGGGCGATCAAGCTGCCGGGCGTGGGTCTGCGCCAGTCGCACCCCCCTCGCCTGAAGTGACCCGGGGTCTGCGCCGCGCCCTGCACCAGATGCTCCGGCGCATCACGCGTGATTTCAGGCAGTTCGAGTTCAACACCATCGTCTCGGGTCTGATGGAATTGCTGAACGAAATGACCCATGCCAGGGATGCGGGCGCGTACGGCACGCCCGAATGGAACGAGACCATCGACATCTACCTGCGCATGCTTGCCCCGGTCTGCCCGCACATAGCCGAGGAACTCTGGATGCAGACCGGGCGCGCCTATTCGATCCACACCCAACCCTGGCCCTCCGTGGATGAGGAGGCTGCCCGCGCCGAAGAGATCATCATCCCGGTGCAGGTGAACGGGAAATTACGCGATCGCATCACGGTGGCTGCCGATGCGACCGAGGAACAGATCCAGGCTGCGGCGCTGGCAAGCGAGGTGATCCAAAAATTCCTGTCCGGGGCAACCCCGCGCAAGATCATCGTTGCCCAGAAGAGACTGGTCAATCTCGTTCTGTAAGCACATCGAACGCAGCACAGGATTTCATTCAAGCACAACGACTCCCCTTGCCGGGGAGTCGTTTCTTTCAAAGGTTTTCCTGCCTGAAGGAGATCACTCGATCTTGCGGCGCATGATCGGGCGCGTGGCTGACCTGCGTCCAGCCTCCGTGAAACCAGCCTTCAGGAAAGCAGGGAGCAATCCGGTATAGACAAATACCGGCGGCATTTTCTCCTGTCCGCGCGGGTCGATCGGGTAGCCTTCCAACACCTTGCCGCCCTGCGCCCTCACATGCTCTGCCGCCGCGTTGAGCAAACCGACCGTCAGACCCTTGCGCCGGTGATCCTTGTCGACGAAGAAGCAGGGCACCGACCAGACCGGCAGGTCATCCAGCGCTGCCAGCACGCGCGAACGCGCCAGCCCCGGATAGGCACTGCGCGGCTCCACCGCGATCCAACCGGCGGGCAGCCCGTCCACATAGGCAAGCAGTCCCGGGATGTTGCCCAAGGCGACCTGTGCTTTCTGGGCAAACTGGTTTGGCTCGCCCTTGCCCGCTTCGAACTCCTTGCGGGTCAATTTCCAGAACATGCACCAGCACCCGGCGCATGCCCCGCGCGGACCAAACAACCTCTCGAAATCAGCCCAGCGCTGCGGTGTGAGAGGGTGGAATTCGGTGTGCATGGCTCAAGCCTTCACCAACCCGATGCTGACCTGCTCGCCGTCGAGGTCATCGACCACCAGGGTCGCCTCCGGCGGAAGCCGGTCATAAGACAGGTCCACCGCCAGGGTCTCGGCTGCCACGTAATCGCGGTAGGTGTCGAGCGCTTCACGCAAGCCTTGCGGGGCTGTGACGTACAGCTTGATGCGGTCAGTCACTTCAAGCCCGGCGGTCTTGCGCAAGTCCTGCACCCGGCGGACGAATTCACGTGCCTGCCCCTCCTGCACCAGTTCCGGGGTCAACTCGGTGACCAGCGCTGCCAGGTACGCGCCATCGGCGGCGACCGCGAAACCGGCGCGCGCATCCGCCCGCACCTCCACCTCGTCCGGGAGAATGTCATAGACATCGCCGTCCACCGTCACAGCAAGCGGAGCGCCGGAAAGCAGCTGCGGCGCGCTCGCGGCGGCATCCATGCCCAGGATGGCTTTCTGGATGGCGGGGAACTTGTTGCCGTACTTCTGCCCCAGTTGTTTGGGGAGCGGCTTGAGCACGAAGGTGGCGGCTTCGCTGGATGCATCCAGCAGGCGCACTTTCTTGACATTCAGTTCGTCGGTGATGAGATCGGCATAAGTCTCAACGGCATGGCGTTCATCCAACCGACCCAGTGCAAAGGCTGCCTCTGCCAGCGGCTGGCGCACCTTGCGGTTGGCTTTTTGCCGGGCAGCGTGCCCCAGCGAGACCAGGCGCATAACGAGTGCCATCTCGCGGTTGAGGGTCTCATCCACCAGGCTGCGCTCAGCCTGGGGCCACTTTGCCAGGTGAACCGATTCGGGCGCGCGGGCATCCACCGAACGGACCAGGTTCTGGTACATCTCCTCCGCCAGGAAAGGCATGGCAGGCGCCAACAACTTGGCCAAGGTCACCAGGGTGGTGTACAGGGTGTAATAGGCTGCCTGTTTGTCGGTATCAGATTCGGACTTCCAGAATCGCCGCCGCGAGCGGCGCAGGTACCAGGTGGAGAGCATTTCCACGAACGCCTCGATGGGACGTGTCGCGCCGGGGACATCATAGGATTCATAGGCGCGGGTTACATCCTCCACCAGTTGATTTAATGAGGAGAGCAGCCATCGATCCAGGTCGTTGGCAGGCTTGACCTTTCTTAACAGGTCAGGCTTGTCCACATTGGCATAGGTGATGAAGAACGAATAGACATTCCAAAGTGTCAGGGTGAAATTCTTGACCACATCGGTTACCATGGCGGGCATGAACCTGCGCTCGGCATTGGGCGGCGCGGAAGTGTAGAAATACCAGCGGAAGGCATCCGCACCGGATTCGTTGATCACGCTCCAGGGATCGACATCGTTCCCGCGGCTCTTGGACATCTTCTGCCCGTTGGCATCCACGACCAGGCCGAGGCAGATGACGTTCTTGAAACTCGGCTTGTCGAACAGCAGCGTGCTGATGGCATGCAGCGTGTAAAACCAACCGCGCGTCTGGTCAACCGCCTCGCTGATGAAATCCGCCGGGAACTGGCTCTCGAATTTCTCCCGGTTCTCGAACGGGTAATGCCACTGCGAGATCGGCATGGAACCCGAATCGAACCAGACATCGATCAGGTCGGGGACGCGGGTCATCTTGCCGCTGCATTTGGGGCAGGGCCAGTTGATCTTGTCCACGTGTGGGCGGTGCAGGTCCAGGTCCGAGAGGTCCCGCCCGGCTTTCCCGGACAATTCCTCGACCGAGCCGATGCATTCACGGTGATCGCATTCCGGGCATTCCCACACCGGCAGTGGTGTGCCCCAGTAGCGCTCGCGGCTCAGCGACCAGTCGATGTTGTTCTCCAGCCAGTTGCCGAAGCGCCCTTCCCGGATGTGTTCCGGCACCCAGTTGATCTCCCGGTTCAATTCCACCAGGCGGTCCTTGAAAGCGCTGGTGCGGATGTACCACGATTCGCGCGCATAGTAGAGCAGAGGCGTGTCACACCGCCAGCAGAAGGGATAGGTGTGTGTATATGTCTCGGAGCGGAACAACAATCCGCGTTTTTCAAGCTCAGCCGTGATGAGAGGGTCGGCATCCTTCACAAAAACGCCGCGCCAGGGTGTGACCGGTGAGAGGAAGGCTCCGTCGGGACCCACGGTCATCAGCACCGGCAGGTCATTGACCTTGGAAACTTCGAGGTCATCCGCACCGAATGCCGGGGCAATATGGACCAACCCGGTGCCGTCCTCGGTGGTCACGAAATCGCCCAGGATCACGAAATGCGCCGGCTTTTCCAGCGGCATAAAGGTGAAAAGGGGATGATACTTCGTGCCCTTCAGTTTTTTACCCTTGAAGCGCTCCAGAACTTTGACCTGCTCCCCGCGGAACACCTTTTCCAGCAAGGCTTCAGCCAGGATCAATTTTTCCTGTCCGCCTTCGGGCAGGGTGCGCGCCACCGTCACATACTCGACATCAGGTCCTGCCGCCACGGCAACATTGGCAGGCAGGGTCCACGGTGTGGTGGTCCAGACCAGGAGCGAGGTGCCGGGCTTGTCCACCAACGGCAGGCGTACAAAGACCGAGGGATCGGTCGCATCGGCATAACCCTGCGCCACTTCATGATCGGAGAGCGGCGTGCCGCAGCGCGGGCAGTAGGGCACGATCTTGTACCCCTTGAAGAGCAGGTCACGCTCCCAGAAAGTCTTCAGGATCCACCAGACCGATTCGATGTAATCGTTGGTATAGGTGACATAGGCATCATCCAGGTTGACCCAGAAGGCGATCCGGTCGGTCAGTTTTTCCCATTCCTGGATGTAATCGAAGACCGACTTGCGGCACAAGTCGTTGAACTTCTCGATGCCGTATTCCTCGATCTGCTGTTTGTTGGTGAAGCCCAGTTTCTTTTCCACGGCGATCTCAACCGGCAAGCCGTGCGTGTCCCAGCCACCGCGCCGCGAAACATGGAAGCCATTCATGATCTTGTAGCGCGGGAAGAGGTCCTTGAAGACCCTGGCTTCCACGTGGTGGACGGCAGGCAGACCATTGGCGGTGGGAGGTCCTTCGAAGAATACATACTCGGGCGCTCCCTGCCGCTCGGAGATGGTCTTCTCAAAGATCTTCTGCGCCTTCCAGAATTTCAAGACACCTTCCTCAAGCGCAGTGATGTCGAGTTTGGGTGATACTGGTTTGAACATACGATCTCCTTCGGACGTGCAGGATAAGTGCCTCGAAACAGGGACAGGGGGCGTTACCCGCTCCCAAACCCGGGAAACAAAGACTCCCGTCTCGGTTCAGAGACGGGAGCATGCTTGCTCGCGCGGTACCACTCTGCTTCCCAATCAAGGGCACTCTCGGGTACAGCCTGCGGCGATACCCTGCCAGGATAACGGTCGGCTTCCGGCTTGCTTACTTGCCTGGCGTTCAGCTCGCGGCTCCGGGAGGATATTCCGCCTTTTCCACTGACCCGGCTCACACCAACCCCGGGTTCGCTGTCAGTGGTGCGGGCGTACTCGTTCCCATCACTGCCTTTTGTAGATGGGCTGAATTATAATGGCAAGATATCTCTCCCGCAAGGATGACCCATGCAGATCCGCCTCGCCGAAAACGAAGTCACGATCAACGCCTCCGACTGCCGCCCCACCGAGGGCGGTTGGCTGGCAAAGGCATCACTTCTCACCCTGGACCTGCCCGCCGCGCCCATCCGCTATCTCTATTCCGGATGGCAGTCCTGGTCGCTGACCGCCTGGGTGGATATCCATCGACCCGTCCGCCCGATAAGACCGCGCATCTTCCATCCCATGCAGACTG
>JBFYSG010000138.1:0-3308 GCA_041301835.1 Chloroflexota bacterium
TCAAGGTCTTCAACGCTGCCGCCAGCGATCCGCGGCGTGAGTGGCATCCCTCCCTGCCGCTGGAACTGGCGCTGGCGGAATTGATGGAACCCGTCTCACCCCCCGCTTCGGCTGCCGTAACCGCCAGCGCGCCTGCCGCGCTGCCGGGCAAACCGGCGCCCGGGAATGTTAAAGCGAAACCCGCCCCGGCGCCTGCCAAAAGCACAAAGACCGCCGCGCAGCCTGGCGTCACCCTGGCGCAGGTTGCCGAGGCATGGAAGCAGATCCGCTCTTATGTGAAAGCGGAAGCCCCCGCCCTGGAGGGCTTGTTGAATTCAAGCCGCCTCATCACGGTGAAGGACGGCTGCCTGGTCCTGGGTTTCAAGAGTGACCTGCTCTGCAAGAAAACGGGCACCGAGGAGCAGCTTGCCATCCTGCGCAGTGCGATCCAGCGCGCCATCGGCGCGGACCTGGCGGTGACCTGCGTGGTCGCCCAGGTCGGGCAAGCCGCCCCGCCGGATGTGCAGGCAGACGGCATGGTCGCCGCGGCGCTCAAAGCCGGCGGTGAGATCGTGGATGTTCAGGACTAGAACCGCACCAGACCATCCCAAGGAGAAGCCATGGCAAAAGGATTCAACCGCCCACCCGCAGCGGGTGGACAGGGGGGCATGATGCAGCAGTTGCAGCGCCTGCAGCAGCAGATGGCGGAAGCCCAGGAACAACTGGCACAGCAGACCGTGCAAGCCTCGGCGGGGGGCGGGGCGGTCAAGGTCACCATGACCGGCAACCAGCATTGCCAGGATGTCTGGATAGACCCGGAACTGGTGCGCGCCGGCGATGCCGAAATGCTGCAGGACCTGGTGCTCACCGCCCTTAACCTGGCGCTCGACCAGTCGCGCGCCCTTCAGGAACAGGTCATGGGTCCGCTGGCGGGCGGCTTGCCCATTTAACCCAACCTGGATAGATCGATGCAGATGCTCCCCGACGCCATCCAGAACCTGGTCAATGCCCTGGAACGCCTGCCCGGCATTGGTCCCAAGACCGCCTCGCGCCTGGCGTTCTACCTGCTGCGCGCCCCGCAGGAAGTGCCCGCCTCGCTGGCGCAGGCGCTCAGCGACATACAGACGCACATCGTCTTCTGCGGGGAATGCTTTAACATCATGATGACCGGGCAGGAGCGCTGCGCCATCTGCCAGAGCGAGGAGCGCGATGCCTCCACCATCTGCGTCGTCGAGGAGCCGCTCGACATCGTCTCCATCGAACGCCTGGCTGCATACCACGGCAAGTACCATGTGCTGGGGGGGGTCATCGATCCCATCGAGGGCATCGGACCGGAACAGTTGAAGATCAAGCCGCTGCTCGAGCGCATCCAGCGCGGCGGCGTGCGCGAAGTCATCCTGGCGACTGACCCGACCATGGAAGGTGATGCCACCGCCCAGTACCTGTACCCGCGCCTCAAGGCGCTTGGCGTGCACGTCACCCGCCTGGCACGCGGCTTGCCTGTCGGCGGCGACCTGGAATACGCCGACCAGAACACCCTGCTGCGCGCCCTCTCCGGTCGGCAGGAAATGAACTGACCCCCGGCTCGCGGCGTGAAGATCACCCTGCTCACCTACGGCTCGCGCGGCGATGTCCAGCCTTTCCTGGCGCTGGCTGTTGCCCTGCAGGCTGCCGGGCATGCACCTGTACTGGCGGCGCCGCTCCGCTTTCGCGCCTTCGTGGAGGCGCACCAGGTCTCCTTCCTGCCGCTCCCCGGTGACCCGGAGCAGATCAGCGCCCGTTTCAACGACGCCGGCGGGCATCCCCTGCGCACGGTGCGCGCCATCAGCGAGTATGTCCTTCAGATCGCGCCGGAGGTGGCAGCCGCCTCCTATGCCGCCTGCCAGGGGTCGGACCTGATCATCCACGGTTTTCTCTTCACCTCCGGCGGGCACGCCGCCGCCCGGCAGTTGGGGGTTCCGGATATCTCCATCCAGACCTTTCCCATGTTCGCGCCGACGCGCGCCTTCCCAAACGTGTCAGCGGCGGGCATCCCGCCTGGCTGGTTGAGTTATGGTTCTCACTGGCTGTTCGACCGGGTCTTCCGTTACGGCGGGAATGCCGGGTACCGGCGCCTGCATCGCGCCCACCCGGATATGCCTTTCTCCGACCGCCTGCCGTGGCCCTTCGCTCCCGCCGGGCGAACGCCCGCCACGCCGCTGGTCTTCGCCTTCAGCCGGCACGTCATCCCCCCGCCAGTGGAGTGGCAGCGGGAAAGTCACATCCATGTTCCCGGTTACTTTCACCTGCCGTCGCAGGCATACCAGCCCCCGGCAGACCTTGCCGCTTTCCTGGCGGCGGGTGAGCCGCCGGTGTGCATCACGTTCGGGAGCATGATCAACCGCCGCATGGAGGAAATGCTGGCGGTCATCCTGGAGGCAGTGCGGCAGGTGGGTCGGCGCGCCCTGCTGCTCAGCGGGTGGGGGGGAGTGCCGCTCTCTGCCGACAATGTGTTCGCCATCGGATCGGTCCCGCACGACTGGCTCCTGCCGCGCTGCTGCCTGGTCATCCACCACGGCGGCGCGGGTACCACCGCGGCAGCCCTGCGTTCCGGCACGCCCTCCATGGTCATCCCGCTGGCAGGCGACCAGCCTTTCTGGGCGCGCCGCGTGGATGCCCTGGGGGTGGGTCCGCGCTCGATCCGCGCCCGGGATCTGAGCGTGGAGGCGATGCGCGCCGCGCTGCAGGCGATTGGCTCAACGGAGCATGCCGCCCGCGCCGCCGCCCTCGCCCGCCTGCTGCAGGCGGAGGACGGCGTTGGCGCCGGCGTGCGCCTGGTCGAGGCTCAGCGGCTCGCTTGGGAGCGCGCTGGCACCCCCCAACCTTAAAGATTCGGGAATCAACCCTGAATCGCTTGACAAGATGGGCGACATGCGTATAATAGGCAAGCACAGTTAACCACGCTTTGATCTCGTCCCTCGGGACAGATCGTTGACAATCAGAAACGTCTCACGTCAGGTATCAAGGCAGCAAGCGTTGAAGTCTGGCGAGCCGATGTTGAAAGAGACACATCGGCGATTTCGTCTCTGAAAAGCCTTGACAGTGCTGGACGATGCGGGTAGAATACCGCCCGCTTGGTTCATAGGACCTTAACAACTGAAGAGTGGTAGGAAATTCAAATTAAGCCTAGTCGTTCTATTTCCGTAACCAACGCTCGCAAGAGCGATAAATTTTACGGAGAGTTTGATCCTGGCTCAGGATGAACGCTGGCGGCGTGCTTAATACATGCAAGTCGAACGAAGAGCCTTTGTAGCAATACGAGGGTTTCTTAGTGGCGAACGGGTGCGTAA